>NZ_JBFAOJ010000069.1:0-54300 GCF_040675205.1 Streptosporangium sp. NPDC049644
CCGGACAGGCCACCCGTTTCGGCGTCCTTCTTCGCGAGGAACGCCACCACCTCAGCGATCATCCGCTTCGGCACACCGACCAGGATTTCGTCGGGCTCGCCCCGGAAAAGGGCCACGCTGTTGGAGGAGGGCTACAAACCCGGCGGCTCCGCTTGTGCGGTTGCGTACAACCGTCAGCCGTCGGGCCACCACCTAGTGTGGTGAACCCGTCTCATGAGGAGAGTCCGTGCTCTATCGCCTGACCAAGACCGTCAGCGCTCCGCTCCTGCATCTGCTCTGGCCGACCACGGTCACCGGGCATGAGCACGTTCCCGTCACGGGCCCGGCCATCATGGCCTCCAACCATCTGTCGATCCTCGACTCGACCTTCCTGCCGCTGGTGCTCAAGCGCCAGGTACGCTTCGTCGCCAAGGCCGAGTACTTCACCGGTAACCCCGTCACCGCGATGTGGATGCGCGCCACCGGCCAGATCAGCATCGACCGGCAGAGCCCGACCTCGGCCCAGGACATGCTCGACGCGGCGGCGAAGGTGCTCGGCAACGGCGAGCTGTTCGGCATCTACCCCGAGGGCACCCGCTCTCCCGACGGCCGCCTCTACCGGGGCAAGGTCGGCGTCTCCTGGCTGGCCCTGGCCACCGGCGCGCCGGTGATCCCGGTGGCGATGGAGGGCACCGACAAGGTGCTGCCGATCGGTGCCGCGAGGCCCCGGCCGGGCCGGGTGAGCGTCCGCATCGGCAAGCCGATGACCTTCACCGGCTCCGAGACGAGCGCGCGCGACCGGCGCATGGTGACCGACGAGATCATGGCCGCGATCCAGGAACTGTCCGGACAGGAGTACGTGACGAGCTACGCGCCCAGCCGTACACAGGGCAAATGATCATTTATCGGAATATCTCGCGCAGGTCACGCTAGGCTGCGGCCCTGGGGGACCGAGAGCTGAGGGGATCACGTGGCACGGGGCAGAACGATCGCGATCACATCGGCGGCCGTCGTACTGGTGGCGGGGGCCGCCGGCGGCGGCGCCTGGTGGTACCTGCACACCAGGGGCACGCCCCAGGAGACCGCGCAGCGATTCGTCAGCGCCTGGCAGAGCGGCGACCTGGCGGGCATGCGCGCCGAGCTGGCAGCGCCGGATCCGGCACTCGCCACGACGTACGACAACATGCGCAAGGCCCTGGCGGTGGAGAACACCGTGGTACGGCTCGACGGGGTGCGCGAGACCGGGGACGGCACCGGCCAGGCCTCCTACACCGCGACTCTGAAGCTGAAGGACGTCGGTGAGTGGAGTTACTCCGGCAGCGTCGACCTGGCGGTCGTCGACCGGCACTGGCGGGTCAGGTGGTCGCCCAGTGCCGTCCACCCAGACCTGACCGCGACCACCGCCTTCGCGCTGAGAACGAAGTGGCCGGAGCGTGCCGCGATCACCTCCGCCGACGGCGCCCGCATCGACGGCGCCGACGTGGGCGGCTCGGTGCAGCAGCTCGTCGGCTATCTGGAGAAGGCCACGGCGAAGAGCGTCGCGAAACTGGGGGTCCCCTACAAGGTCGGCGACGCGGTCGGCGCGAGCGGGTTGCAGAGCACCTTCCAGAAGCGCCTGGCCGGCACCCCCGACACCGAGGTCGAGCTCGTCGGCGCGGACAAGAAGACCGTCAAGACGCTCGGCAAGATCGAGGGCGAGGCCGGAGAGAACCTGGAGACCAGCTTGGACATGCGGGTCCAGCGAGCCGCGGTCGAGGCGGTCCGCGACCTGGATAAGACCACCGCACTGGTCGCGATCAAACCCTCGACAGGCGAGATCCTCTCGGTGGTGAACAACAAGGGCGGCTTCAACCGGGCACTGGACGGCAACTATCCCCCCGGCTCGACCTTCAAGGCGGTCACCGCCGTGGGACTGCTGGCCGAGGGGATGAAGCCGGGCGATCGGGTCACCTGCCCCAAGGACGTCAAGGTCGGCGGCCTGCCGATCCGCAACTCCCACCACGCCGCCTACGGTTCGGTGTCGCTGTCCGACTCCTTCGCCCACTCCTGCAACACCACCTTCGCCCCCCTGGCCAAGGAGCGGCTGGGCGCCGACAAACTGCTGAGCACCGCGGAGCTGTTCGGTTTCAACAAGCAGTTCAGCATCGGCGTCCCGGCCGCCAAGGGCAGCTTCCCCAGAGCCCAGAGCGACGCGGAGCTGGCCGCGGAGTCCTTCGGGCAGGGCCGGATCACCGCCAGCCCGCTGATGATGGCCTCGGTGGCCGCCGCGCTGGCCGACGGCACCTGGCGCCCGCCGACCCTGGTCCCCTCGGTCGAGCAGAAGGTCGAGTCTCAGCTGCTCCCCGAGGCCGTCATGCCTGGCATGCACCAGATGATGTCCGCGGTGGTCACCAAGGGAACGGCGAAGGACGCGGGCCTGCCCCGGGGCACCCGGGGCAAGACCGGGACCGCCGAGTACGGCGCGCAGGACGACCTGAAGACCCACGCCTGGTTCATCGGCTTCCGCGGCGACCTGGCCTTCGCGGTGATCGTCGAGGAGGGCTCCGGCGGCGGGGCGGTCGCCGCCCCGGTGGCCGCCGACTTCCTGCGCGCCCTCGGCTGACGAACGGCCGCGATCGCGGCGGCGGCCGTTGTCACAGCGGGAACGCCGCGGCAGCCTCGTGGCGCAGCACCATGATGAGAAGCGTGGCGATCAACGTCGCGATCAGCAACCAGCTGAACATGATGATGACCGTCGAACGGCGCAGGCGCCTGGCGGAACGCCCCCTGCCCTTCGTGGTGCCGCGTTTGCGGCCACCGCCACCCTCCTTGCGCTGGACACGCTCGTTGAACGACTCCAGCCGCGCGGCGAGCCGCGGATCCTCATCGACGAGATGGCGCTCGATCTGCAGCAGCATGCGCTCCTCGTCTTGTGACCAGGCCATGCATCACCTCCCCGGAACGCAAGCCATGTGCCGACGTTCTGCCCAATCGTGAAGATCATTATCCGTTCCGAGGGCTGCGATTTACCTCTTCTTTTCGCAGGCGCGATCCAAGCACGTGATCATGCCCTCCCCCGGGGGCGGAAGGGCCGCGACTCAGCTGTCGGGCGATTCCCAGCCTTCTCCGCGATCTCGACATTCCCGCGGTCCCGATCGCCGCCATCGGCCGCTCCGGCGGCTCGTCCGGGCGGCCCCCGGGACGAGCGGCCCCCGCCCGACGTCGGCGGATCGTCTCGGACGGCCTCGAAGGCGACCTCGCGCTCCTGCCCGCCACCGCGAGCTCCGCGTGCGCGACACCGGCACAGTGATCACCGGGGCATGAGTGCGCGCGGCGGCAGGAGCTCTCACCGGAGCCCCCGGGCGCGAGGAGCGCACCTGATTCGACGTGCCGGCCGGCGCCACCCTCGGCCACGCACCGTATCCATAACCACACATTCTGTGGGTGGTTGATGCTTGCAAAGGGTATTAAACCCCCTTGAGTGCCTAATCAAGGGCGTCGTCCATCAAGCACACCGGGGGAAACGATGACGGACACCAAGAACACCAAGGACAGCAAGAACAAGGCGGCGAAGAGCTCGGGTAAGAGCAAGAAGGCCGCCATAAAAGCGACACGCTCCGCCAAACAGGCGAAGAAACAGGCCGGACAGCCCGAGATCAGGTTGCCCGAGACGGGGTCCGTCCACCCGGGTGGACGAGCCTCCTAGCCGCCGAGGGCGTGAAATCATGATCGGGCGACCGGCATGAAACCCGGTCGCCCGATCATGGAGTGACACGATGCCCGCCTACCTTCGTTTTCCGACGATCTTCGGCAACATGGTGGTCTTCGCCGCCGAGGACGACCTGTGGATGGTCACCGCCGGCGGCGGGCGGGCCTTCCGGCTGACCGCCGGGGTGGCCGAGGCGGGATACCCGCGCTTCTCCCCCGATGGCGACCGGCTCGCCTTCGTCGGCCGCGAGGAGGGGCCCGAGGAGGTCTACGTGATGCCCGCCGACGGAGGCGCGGCCCGGCGGGTGACCTACCACGGTGCCCGGTCCAGCGTCACCGGCTGGGATCCCGACGGCGGCATCGTCTACGCCAGCGACCAGGGCCAGCCCTTCGACGGCCGCAACCGGCTGCACCGGGTGGAACCGGATGGGATGCCCGAGCTCCTGCCGTACGGCCCGGCCAACACCATCTCCTACGGCCCGCGGATCGTGCTCGGCCGCAACACCGCCGACCCCGCCCGGTGGAAGCGCTACCGAGGCGGCACGGTGGGCGATCTGTGGATCGAGACCGGCGACGACGGGCGGTTCCGGCGGCTCACCGCGCTTCCCGGCAATCTCGCCTCGCCCTGCTGGGTGGGGGACCGGGTCTACTTCATCTCCGACCACGAGGGCGTGGGCAACGTCTACTCCTGCGACGCGAACGGCGGCGACCTGCGCAGGCACTCGGACCACGCCGACTACTACGCCCGCAACCTGTCCGGCGACGGTCACCGGCTGGTCTACCATGCCGGAGCCGAGCTCTACCTGGTGGAGGAGGGCGAGTCGCGCCCCATCGAGGTACGGCTGCGCAGCTCGCGCACCCAGCTCAACCGCCGCTTCGCCTCGGCCGAGAACTTCCTGGACAGCGCCACGCTCAGCCCCGACGGCAGTGGCCTGGCCATCACCACCCGGGGCAAGGCGTTCTCCTTCGCCGCCTGGGAGGGTCCGGTACGCCAGCACGGGGCGCTGTACGGGGTGCGTTACCGGCTGCTGAACTGGCTCAACGACGGTGAACGGCTGGTGGCGGCGGCCAGCGACGAGGGCGACCGCGAGGTGCTGGTGGTGCTCACCGCCGACGGCTCCGCCGACCCCGTCAGGCTCGACCACCTCGAGGTCGGCCGCGCCACCGCGCTGGAGGTCTCCCCCACGGCCGACCTGGTCGCGGTGGCCAACCACCGCAACGAGCTGATCCTGGTCGACCTCGCACCGAAGAGGTCCCCCAGGGCCTCAAAGAAGAGCAGGGGCCTGGCACAGGGCAGGACCGTCGACTCCAGCCGGTTCGGCGCGATCGAGGACCTGGCCTGGTCCCCCGACGGCCGCTGGCTGGCGTACGCCTGCCGGGACACCGCGCAGACGACGGCGGTGAAACTGTGCCGGGTCGAAACGGGCGAGACGTTCTTCGCCACCCGGCCGGTGCTGGCGGACGTCCTGCCCGCCTTCGACCCGGGCGGCGACTACCTCTACTTCATCGGCAAACGCGTCTTCAATCCCGTCTACGACGAGCTCCACTTCGATCTGGGCTTCCCGCTGGGCTCCCGCCCCTACGCGATCGCGCTCCGCACCGACGTCACCTCTCCCTTCGTCCCCAAGCCCCGGCCTCTCACGGACGACGACGGCGACGATGACGAGAACGAGGACGACGAGGTGCCCGAGGTGGTCATCGATCTGGACGGCATCGAGAACCGGATCGTCGGCTTCCCCGTCCCCGAGGGCCGCTACGAGGGCATCGCCGGCATCAAGGGCAAGGCCGTCTACCTGACCTTTCCCGTCGAGGGCAGTCTCGGTGACGACTACGCCGACTCCTCCGAGGGCACCCTGCACGTCTACGACTTCGCCAAGCAGAAGCAGGAGACCATGGTCGGGGACGTGTCGGAGTTCCGGCTCGGCCGCGACCAGAGCACGTTGCTCTACCAGGCGGGCAGGCGGCTGCGGGTGGTCAAGGCGGGCGAGGAGCCCGAGAGCGACGAGACCCCGGGCCGGACGAGCGGATGGGTGGACCTGTCCCGGGTCAAGGTGTCCATCCGCCCCGAGGCCGAGTGGCGGCAGATGTTCAGGGAGGCCTGGCGGCTGCAGCGGGAGAACTTCTGGACCGAGGACATGGCCGGGCTCGACTGGGACGGCGTCTACCTGCGCTACCTGCCGCTGGTCGACCGGGTCACCACCCGGGGGGAGTTCTCCGACCTGCTGTGGGAGCTCCTCGGCGAGCTGGGCACCTCGCACGCCTACGAGAGCGGCGGCGCCTACCGGCCCCGGCCGCACTACCGGCAGGGCAAGCTGGGCGTCGACTGGGCCTTCGAGGACGGGGTCCACCGGATCGCGAGGATCGTCGGCGGTGACCGGTGGGACCCCGAGGCGACCTCGCCGCTCAACCGCCTCGGGGTGGACGTGCAGCCGGGTGACGTGGTGCTGGCCGTCAACGGCCAGCCCGTCGGCGGCGAAGTGAGCCCCGACGAGCTGCTGGTCAACCAGGCCGACCAGGAGGTCCAGCTCACCATCCGGCGCGGGGACGAGCGGCGGACCGTCACCGTCATGGCCATCGGCGACGAGCAGCCGGGCCGCTACCGCGACTGGGTGGAGGCCAACCGGGCCCGCTGCCACGAACTCGGCGGCGGCCGGATCGGCTACCTGCACATCCCCGACATGGGCCCGGAGGGCTATGCCGAGTTCCACCGCGGCTTCCTGACCGAGTACGACCGCGAGGCGCTCGTGGTGGACGTCCGCTTCAACGGCGGCGGCCACGTGTCGGCGCTGCTGCTGGAGAAGCTGGCCCGGCGCCGCCTGGGTTACAACTTCCCCCGCTGGGGCGTGCCCGAGCCCTACCCCGACGAGTCGCCGCGCGGCCCGATGGTGGCGATCGCCAACGAGTGGGCGGGCTCCGACGGCGACATCTTCAGCCACACCTTCAAGCTGCTCGGCCTGGGCCCGCTGATCGGCAAGCGCACCTGGGGCGGGGTGATCGGCATCTGGCCCCGGCATCACCTGGCCGACGGGACGGTCACCACCCAGCCGGAGTTCTCCTTCGCCTTCGACGACGTGGGCTGGCGGGTGGAGAACTACGGCACCGACCCCGACATCGAGGTCGACATCACCCCGCAGGACTACGCGGCGGGCGTGGACACCCAGCTGGACCGGGCGATCGAGGTCGCCCTGGAGCGCCTGGTCCTGCAGCCGCCGCACACCCCCAACCCGGCGGCCCGCCCTCGGCTCGTGGTGCCACGCCTGCCACCCCGCCGGCGTTCCCGCTGACCGCGAGCCGGCCGCGTCACGAGCGTGCGGGATCCGCCGCGGCGGGCCGGGGAGGAATCAGGCGAGGTTCAGCTGCCAGGAGACGCCGAAGCGGTCGTTGGTCCAGCCGAAGAGCTTGCTGAAGCCGTAGGAGCCGAGCGGCATCAGTGGCTCGCCGTTCTCCAGCAGCGCCGCGTACAGGCGCTCGATCTCCGCCTCCGACTCGCACTGCACGTACAGCGAGACCGAGGGGGTGAAGGTGAAGGCGTGCTGCACGTTGCTGTCGATGGCCATGTACTCCTGGCCCGCCAGCGTGAACGTGGCGTGCTGCACGCTGCCCTCCGCGCCCGGTCCCTCGGGACCGTAGCGGGCGATGGCGAGGATCTCCGCGTCGTCGAACAGCGACGTGTAGAACGTCATCGCTTCCTCCGCCGCTCCTTCGAACATCAGGAAGGTGGTTATTTTTTGTGACATCGGATGAACTCCCGTCAGGGTAGGTGGAAGTACGGATGTTCTCGGCCGCCAGGGCGGTCGGCTCGCCGGCGGTCCCGGCGGCCGGCGCGCCTCGCCCGGACGTGGCCGACGACGAGTATTTCAGTTTCAATTTATATAAGTCAAACTCGATATAAAGATATGCGGCACGGGATCCGGCCGGCTCCCGGTCCCACCTGGAAACGCTCCACGACACGGAATCACGGAATCCTCGACTCCACCCGGCCGGTTCGATCCGCAGGAGCCCCGGTCAGGGCGGGGTGGTGTCGGCGGAGGCGAGGAGGCGGGCGGCGAGGGCTCTGATCTCGTCGCGCAGTTCGGCGGGGGCGACGACGGTGAACGGCCAGCCGAGGCCGGCGAGCATCTGGGCCATTCCGTCCAGCCGCTCGGCCCTGGTGGTCAGCAGCACCCCGGCTGAGGTCTCGGCCAGGGTCGCCGTGGCGGCGGGAATCCGGGCCGCGGCCTCCTCCAGCGTGGCCTCCAGCAGCACCCTGACCTCGTGGCGGTAGGGCACCGCCGACAGCGATCCGACCACGTGCGCGACCGGGTCGAAGTCGTCCGGGACCGGGAATCTCCGCTCGGTGCGCTCGGCGCCCGCCACCCGGTCCACCCGGAAGGTCCTGATCTCCCCGCTGCCGTGGTCGAGTCCCGCGACGTACCAGCGGCCGGAGTGGAAGACGATGCCGTACGGGTCCAGCTCGCGCGTCGAGGCGTCGCCACGCCAGGAGCGGTAGGCCAGCCGGACGGCGACCCGGCGGCGGGCGGCGTCGGCGAGGGCGAGCAGCGGGCCCGCCCTCGGGGCGGGTGCCCGCGTCGTGGCGCCGGTGTGGCCCAGCGTCTCCGAGATCGCGTCGACGCGCTCGCGCAGCGGCCCCGGGAGCACCCGCTGGATCTTGGCCAGGGCGCTCTCGGTGGCCGTCTCCCCCACCGCCAGCCCGGTCCGCCGCCCGGCCAGCAGCCCCAGCACCACCGCGGTGGCCTCGTCGTCGGTGAGCATCAGCGGCGGCAGCTTGTAACCGGGCAGCAGCCGGTAGCCGCCGTGGCGGCCCCGCTCGGCCGAGACCGGCACGCCGAGCTCCGACAGCCGCACCACGTAGCGGCGCACCGTGCGCTCGTCCACCTCCAGCCTGGCGGCGAGATCGGGACCGGTCAGGCCGGGAGCGGCCTGCAGCAGTTCCAGCAGCGCGAGGACCTTCGCGGCGGTCATTCGAGATCTCCTCAAAAATCAGGACCGATACTGTCCGGATTCGATCCTAGGGTGAGACCAGGCGAACGAAGGAGAGCTGAGATATGAGCACTTACCTGCTGGTTCCCGGTTTCTGGCTGGGCGCGTGGGCCTGGGAGAAGGTCACCCGGCCGCTGCGCGAGGCCGGGCACGAGGTCCACCCGGTCACGCTCACCGGGCTCGGCGACAGAGCGCATCTGGCGGGCCCCGGGGTCGATCTGGAGACCCACATCCAGGACATCGTGAACACCGTCGTCTTCGCGGACCTGAGCGAGGTGATCCTCGTCGCCCACAGCGGGGCCGGCGCGCCGGTCACCGGCGCGGCCGACCGGATTCCCGAGCGTGTCGCCCGGATCGTCTACCTCGACGGCGGTCCGCTGGCCGACGGCATGACCCAGTTGGACATCAACGAGCCCGAGTGGCGGGCGTTCATCGAGAAGCGGGTCGCCGAGCGGGGCGACGGGGTGGGGTACCCGCTCATCTCCTGGGAGGAGCAGGAGCAGGCCGGGGCCAGCCTGGAGGGGCTGGGCGAGGCCGAGCGCGAGTGGTTCACCTCCCGCGCGACCCCCCAGCCGTACGGGACGATGACCCGGCCCCTGGTGCTCAAGGGCGGCGCGGACGCGCTGCCCAAGACGCTCATCGCGTGCTCGTTCCCGCTGGAGCAGGTGCACGCCATGATCGCCGCCGGCCACCCGGCCTTCGCGGCGCTCGCCGGACCCGAGTGGAGCTTCGCGGCGGTGCCCACCGGCCACTGGCCGATGTTCTCCAGGCCGGAGGAGACCGCGGCCGCGCTCGCCGCGCTGGCGGTCTGAGACGAAAAGCCTGACCGGGCGGGGGAACGGGAAAGGGCAGGCGAGGCCGAGCGCGGCCGGCCTGCTCCGCCCGATGCCTCCACGCTGCGATTCCGGTGACGGGCCGGGAACTCCGCGAGCACCCAGGGGTGACATTTGTCCTGGGCAGCCCTGGATCGATGGATCTACCTGGGATCCTGCGCCCTCCGTAGCGTCTTTCGCATGACGAACAACGCGGTGTCCCTCAATAACGTGACCAAATGTTTCGGGGCGGTACGCGCCGTGGACGACCTCAGCCTCGACATCCCCGCCGGGCAGACCGTCGCCCTGCTCGGTCCCAACGGCGCGGGCAAGTCGACCGTCCTCCGGTTGCTGCTCGGGCTGCTGGCCGCCGACTCCGGGACGGTACGCGTGTTCGGGGGCGCCCCGGAGGCCGCGATCCGGAGCGGGCGGCTGGCGGCGATGCCCCAGGAGGGCGGCCTGGTCTCCCGGACCACGGTCGGTGAGCTGCTCGGCTTCGTCTCCGGGACCTACCGGGCGCCGCTCCCGCTACGGGAGGTGATGGCCGTCGCGGGGCTGGAGGAGCTGGCCGGCCGCAGGGTGGAGCGGCTCTCCGGCGGCCAGGCGCAGCGTCTCCGCTTCGCGCTGGCGCTGGCCGGGGACCCGGAGCTGATCCTGCTGGACGAGCCGACCGCGGCGCTGGACGTCCGGGCCAGGCGGGAGTTCTGGGAGAGCATGCGTGCCTTCGCCGCGCGCGGCAGGACCGTGCTGTTCTCCACCCACTACCTGGAGGAGGCCGACGAGTACGCCGACCGGGTGGTGGTGATCGACAGAGGCCGGATCGTGGCCGACGGCACCAGCCGGGAGATCAAGCGCCTGGTCTCGCTGACCACGGTCAGCGTCACCGTCTCCGCGCCGGAGACGGCCTGGCTGGAACTCCTTCCCGGGGTCACCTCCGTCGAGAGCCGTGGGGAGCGCGCTCACCTGCGCACCCGCGACGCCGACGCCACCGTGCTGGCGCTGGCCGAGGCGGGAGCCGTACGAGACCTTGAGGTGGTCCCCGCCGCGCTCGAGGACGCCTTCATCGCACTGACGGGAGCGGACGTCTGATGCTCGGCTACATCCGCCTGGAGATCGCCAGAGCCCGCCGCGACCCGGGATACGTGATCATGGGTTTCGCCATGCCCGTGGTGATGTACCTGCTCTTCAGCAACCTTGGCGTGGCGGGTGACGACCACGGCTGGGCCGTCCTGCACGTGATGGTCAGCATGGCCGCCTTCGGCGCGATCGGCTCGGCCTTCAACAACGGCACCGGCATCGCCGAGGACAGGACCGCGGGCTGGCTGCGGCAGCTGCGCATCACTCCCCTGGCGCCGGTACAGGTGGTCGCCGGCAAGGCGGGCACCGGGATGCTCGTGGTACTGCCCGCGATCGCCGGGGTGTGCCTGTCGGCGGCGCTGCTCAACGAGGTACGGCTGGAGATCTGGCAGTGGGTCTCGATCGTGCTGCTGCTCTGGGCGGGCTCCCTGCCCTTCACCCTGCTCGGCCTGGCCATCGGCTACCGGTTCAGCGGCCAGACCGCCGCCGTGCTCAACATCGCGGCCAACCTGGTGCTGGCGATCGTCGGAGGTCTGTGGCTGCCCGCCGAGGCCTTCCCCTCCTGGCTGAAGGCGCTCGCGGAGTGGACGCCGAGTTTCGCCTACGCCGACCTGGCGCGGAAGATCGCCTTCGGTCAGGCGCCCGGGACCGGCGTGGCGCTGATCCTGACCGGCTGGCTGGTCACCTTCGGCGTCCTGGCGGTGTACGGCTACCGCCGGGCCGGGCGCGTGGTGTGAATCGCGCGGGCCGCGTGATAGGAGTGGCCGGATGAACCGAGGGCCGGAGGGAGCGGGGTGACGGAGCGGGAGAGGCCGCAAGAACCGGAGAAGGCGAAACCGAGATGGCCGGGGAGGTTGAGAAGGCAGGGGCCCGGGGAACTCGCCTTCTATCCGTGGCTGCTGATCGCCTACCCCCCGATCAGCGACCTCGTGGAAGGACACGTGCGGCCGGCGCTGCCGGCCGCGCTGGGCGTCGTCGGCTTCGCCGTCCTGTACGTGCTCTGCATCCGGCTGTCCTTCCGGGGCCGGCGACGAGCGGCGGCCGTGGCCCTGGCCGGGCTGCTCGTGGTGATCTTCCTGCTGCTGACGGGGCCGGCGCAGAACTGGTTCTACCTCGCACCGCTGATGACGATCGCCTGCGGGGTCGTGCTGCGCGGCAGGTCCGTCTACCTCCTCCTGACCGTCCTGACTCTCGCACTGACCGCGGTGATGTGGCACTCGGGAGCCGGCTGGGCGAGTATCTCCCTGGCCACCTGGGGAACGGCCACCGGCGGCCTGGTGGTCAGCGTCGTCCTGAAGCTCTTCTCCGTGATCACCGAGCTCCAGGAGACCCGTGAGGAGCTGGCCCGGGTCGCGGTGGCCGAGGAGCGGCTGCGGTTCTCCCGCGACCTGCACGACCTGCTCGGGCACACCCTGTCGGTGATGGTGGTCAAGGCGGAGGCCGTACGGCGGCTGGCCCCCCGCGACGCGGAGGCGGCGGCTCGGCAGGCGGCCGACATCGAGGCGGTCGGCCGGAAGGCGCTGACCGAGGTGCGGGCCGCGGTCAGCGGTTACCGGGGGCGCGGGCTGGCCGCCGAGCTGGCCTCGGCGCGCACGGTGCTGGCCGACGCGGGCATCGCCGCCACGGTCACCGTCTCCGAGGACCGCCCCGCGCCGGAGGCGGACGCCCTGCTGGGCTGGGCCGTGCGGGAGGGTGTGACCAATGTCGTCCGCCACAGTGCCGCCCGCAGCTGCGAGATCACTCTGGAGGGCACGGTGCTGGAGATCCGCGACGACGGCCGGGGGGCCGGCCCGGGGGCCCTGGGCAACGGCCTGCGCGGCCTGACCGAGCGGGTCGTCGCGCTCGGCGGAACACTGGAGGCCGGCGGAGGCGACGGCTTCGTGCTGAGGGTGACGCTCCCGTGATCGGCGCTCTTCCGCCGGGGAGGAGCCTTTCGAGATCGCCGGTTTTCCGCCGAGGAGGAACGCTTTCATGATCAGGGTGCTGCTGGCCGAGGACCAGGGCATGATGCGCAGCGCGCTGGCCCTGCTTCTCGCTCTGGAGGACGACATCGAGGTCGTCGCCACGGTCGCCGGAGGCGACGAGGTCGTGGCCGCCGCGCTGGACACACGTCCCGACATCGCCCTGCTGGACGTCGAGATGCCGGGGATCAGCGGCCTGGAAGCCGCGGCCGGCCTCCGGGACCGGCTGCCCGGCTGCCGGGTGCTGATCCTGACCACCTTCGGCAGGCCCGGCTACCTGCGCCGGGCGATGGAGGCGGGCGCCGCCGGATTCCTCGTCAAGGACGGCCCCGTCGAGGATCTCGCCGCGGCGATCCGCCGGGTCCTGGCGGGCGAGAAGGTGATCGATCCCGCGCTGGCCGCCGCCGCGCTGAGCGCCGGCGCCAGCCCGCTGACCGATCGCGAGCGGGACGTACTGGCCGCGGGGGCGGACGGCGCGACGATCGCCGACATCTCTCGGCGGCTGCACCTGTCGGAGAGCACCGTCCGCAACTACCTGTCCGCCGCGATCGGCAAGACCGGCACCCGTAACCGCATCGAGGCCGCCCGCGCCGCCCGGCACAACGGCTGGCTCTGAAGACCGGCCGGCCCGGGCCGCCGGCTCAGGGGGCGAGGACGGGCACCGGTTCCTCTTCCGCGAGCCAGTCGCGCATCGCGCCGTAGGTCTTCTCCGCGATCAGCCGCTGACCCGCGGCGTTGGGGTGGAAGAAGTCCCACTTGCTGATGTGGCTCAGCGTGAACGCCTGCCTGAACACCTCGTTGCCGTCGAACCGGCAGTTCGGGCCGTACGCCGCGCAGACCCTGGCGAGTGCGGCGTTGAAACCGATCACCCGGTCGCGCACCCGGTCGCGGCGGGCCTGGTCGGCCGCCGACGTCGAGGTGGGGCGCGCCAGCATGGTGGGACAGATCCGGCCCACCTCCCAGAACCCGCGTGCCACCAGGTTGTTCCTGCCGGTCTGCCAGAGCCGGCTGATGTCGGGGATGCTCGCCACGAACACCCGGGCGTCGGGCCTGCCCGCCCGCAGCAGGGCCAGCGCCCCGGCCACCCGGCTCTCGTAGACGGCCACGGGGGTCATCAGCCGCTCCTCGGACACGCAGACGTCCTGGGCGCCGATCAGGAGCGTCACGTAGTCGGCGCGGTGGCCGACCGCCTGCGTCACCTGCCCGGCCAGGTCGGCGCTGGTGGAGCCGGGGACGGCGAGGTTCACATTGTGCCCGGCGAGTGCCACGTCCAGGGCGCGTAGCCTCAGGTAGTGGCTCCTGACATCGCGGTGCTCGCCGGTCGACCAGGAACGCGAGGCGCAGGTGACGTACCACCCGCAGGCGTTGAACCCCGCGCTGATGGAGTCTCCGAGCGCCGCCATGACCACCGGCCGCCAGGGTTGCCCCACCGCTGTCGCCCCGGCCGGAGCGGCCTGGGCGGCCGTCAGGGCGGCCAGCCCTGTGAGTGCTGTCACAGTCCTGCGAAGCATGACACCTCCGCTGCGAGATCGCGTCTGCTTCGGATGTATCACCGCAGGCCAGGGCGGCAGGCTCCGTTGACCGAGTGCCTTGGTTTTCTTGACACCGCGTGGCGGCCGTGCTGGCGGGGGAACCGCCGTCGAACATGTTCAGTTTCCGGCATAGAGTGGCGGGGGTGAGTGTAGCGCTCGGATCAACCCGTCCTCTCGTGGTGCGAACCACCTCCGTCGACGACCCCGGTGACCTGTTCGCACGGCTGCCGGAGACCGCGCCCTATGCCTGGGTCAGGCGCGGAGAGGGCCTCGTGGCCTGGGGCGAGGCCCTGCGTCTGGAGGTGCCGCCCGGCCCCCGGCGTTTCGACTGGGCTCGTGACCGGCTGTCGGACCTCTTCGGCGAGGCGGATGTCGCCGACGACGTGACGACCCCCGGTTCGGGCCCCGTCGCCTTCGGCTCGTTCACCTTCGACCCGGAGTCACGCGGGTCGGTCCTTCTCGTCCCCCGGACCATCCTCGCCCGCCGCGACGGCCGCGCCTGGCTGACCACCGTCGGTGAGCAGCGGCTCGACGCCGTCACCCCGCTCCGCGACCCCGGCAGGATCCGGTACGGCGACGGCAGCCTGAGCGCGCCGGAGTGGGAGCACGCCGTGGCCCGCGCCGTCCGGCGGATCAGGTCGGGCCGGTTGGAGAAGACGGTGCTCGCCCGCGACCTGACCGCCGTCGCCGAGCGGGCGATCGACGTCCGCCTGCTGCTGGCCCGCCTGTCGGGCCGCTACCCGGAGTGCTACACCTTCTCCTGCGCCGGGCTGGTCGGCGCCACCCCCGAGCTGCTGGTCCGGCGTACCGGGGAGACCGTCGAGTCCCTGGTGCTGGCCGGCACGATCGCGCGGGGCCGCGACCGGGCGGACGACATGGCACGCGGCGCCGCCCTGTTCTCCTCGGAGAAGGACCGCTACGAGCATGCCTGCGCGGTCGCGTCGGTACGGGAGGCGCTCGACCCGCTCTGCGCCGAACTGAAGATCCCCGAGGAGCCCGAACTCCTGGTGCTCCCCAACGTCCAGCACCTGGCCAGCCCGGTGACCGGGCGGCTGTCGGCGGGGATCTCGGTCCTGGACGTGGTGGCGGCCATGCACCCGACCGCCGCCGTCGGCGGCACCCCGACCGGGGCCGCGCTCGGCGTCATCCGCGAGCTTGAGGGCATGGACCGCGCCGGATACGCCGGTCCTGTCGGCTGGATCGACGCGCGGGGGGACGGCGAGTGGGGGATCGCGCTGCGTTGCGCCCAGATCGAGGGCCCCCGGGCCAGGCTGTTCGCCGGGTGCGGCATCATGGGCGACTCCGATCCCGCGTCCGAGCTCGCCGAGGCCCAGGCCAAGCTCCGGGTGATGCAGTACGCCCTGGAGGGCTGACCAGGGCGATCACCCCTGAACGGGTAATTCCCACCCGGCTGGTCGACGGCAGCCAGATGGGCGTACCCTCACAAGGGCAACACATCGGACATTTCCGGCAAGAAAACAACACTTTCCGCTACTCGCTGTTCTCTCGTCGCCGCACGGCCGGCTCGCTCGCCGGGGAGAGGAAGACCATGGCGTTACTGACCACCGACCGCCTCACGGTACGCGACTGGAGTCCCGAGGACGCCCGCGACGCTCTGGCCATCTACGGCACACCGGAGGTCACCCGGTGGCTGTCTCCGGCGATGAACCAGCTCGACGGTGAGGGGGCCATGCGGGCCACGCTGGAGGCGTGGGAACGCAACCGTGAGACCCTGACGCCCCCGCTCGGCCGCTGGGCGATCGTCCGCAACTCCGACCAGCGGATCATCGGTGGCCTCTCCCTGAGGTACCTGCCGCCCGACGAGGAGGACATCGAGATCGGCTGGCAGCTCGCCCCCGACTTCTGGGGGCACGGCTACGCCACCGAGGCCGGCCGCGCCCTGGCCGGATGGGCCTTCTCCATCGGTGCCCACGAACTCGTCGCGGTCGTGCGGGTGAACAACGAGCGCGGCGCCGGCACGGCCAGGCGCATCGGCATGCAGTGGGTCGGCGAGACGGACAAGTACTACGAGACGCGCCTCAACGTCTACCGGCTCTGGCCCAGCGACCTCACCTCGGCCCAGGAGGACGAGCTCCGGCTCTGACCGGCGGGCGTCCCGGGGCGGCCGCCGTATCCTCGATCTTCGACCGGCCAGGATCCGGCGTCGGGAGCCGAGATAGCGCAGCACGGCCAGGACACGGCGGCTGTGGCCGGCGACACGCAGCAGCCCGCCCACCTGGCGCTACAGGACAGGGGGGCGACGCTGGAACTTGATGTGGAGGATGTCGGGCCGGAACGTCGCCACGGCGTACACCGCGGTGTGCCCCCTGACCGTATAGATCGTCTGCCAGGTGCGGACCACCAGCGTCGAGGAATCGACGTCCAACAACTCGGAGGTCCTCTCGTCCGGCACCAGCGGCTCCAGGTAGGCGTCGGCGTGACTCAGGGGTATGCCGAGTTGCTGCGCGAAGTACGCCTGGATGTCATCGCCCACCCCCCGGGGGTCGATGGAGACTCCGTCGAGCAAGGTGGGCAGGAACTCGTGGACCCACACCACGGGGATCTCGTCGGCGAAGTAGAGCCGGTCGGTCTTCCAGACCTCGCTTTTTCGCGGGACATGCAGGGCGGTGGCGACCTCGTCGTCCGCCGGTACCTTCCCGTGGGGCTGCTCGACGATGCGGCACACACGTCCGGCGGCGGTGAGCAGCGTCTCGACGGACACCAGGTCCGAGAGCGTGTACTCGATCTGCTCGGGCCGCTTCGCCATGAAGGTGCCTATGCCCCACCGGCGAACCACGAGCCCACGGACACGTAACTCCTCCAACGCCTCGCGGAGCGTGTTGCGTGAAACCCCGAGCTCGGAGGCGAGGGTCACCTCGGGGGGCAGCTTGGAGTCGGCGGGGAATCGTTCGAGCAGCTCCCGCACGAGGGCGCTCCGCTGAGTGCGCTGCACTGATCGCGTCGCAGGTTGTGATGGCATCAGGCCCACCCTTCCTTGCTTCCGGTCACACCACTACCGCCCATTCGACAGACCGATTCTGCCGGAATGAATATTGACGAGGTAGAAGGTCCAACCTATCCTGATGGCCTTATCAGCGGCAACTTGGCGCCACCGCTCATCAGAGGCGTCGGACATGCCGGCCGGATAGGAGTTGAGCGGCGATGAACAGATCGACCGAGCGTAAAAAATCAGACACATTACCTGACACCGGTAGCCGCGAGGCACTCGCCCTTGACCGGGTCACCGTCTCCTTCACCGTCGGCGGTGACAGGATCGTCGCTCTTGACGACGTGAGTTTCGAGGTCGGACACGGCGGGTTCCTATCGGTACTCGGCCCTTCCGGCTGCGGCAAGTCCACCACACTCCGCCTCATCGCCGACCTGCTGCGTCCCGGGGAGGGAGAGCTGAACGTCCTGGGCGACAGCCCAGGCACCGCCCGAGCGCATCGGCGCGTTGGCTTCGTGTTCCAGGACGCCACCCTGCTGCCCTGGCGGCGGGTCATCGACAACGTGCTCCTACCGACTCAGGTCGGGCCATCGCGCGTGCGCGGCAAGCTCGGCATGTCGCCGAACGAGGCTCTCGCCGTGGTCGGGCTCACCTCCTTCGCTCAGGCGTACCCGTCCCAGCTCTCGGGAGGAATGCGGCAGCGGGTCGCCATCGCGCGGGCGCTGGTGACCAAGCCCGACATTCTCCTGATGGACGAGCCGTTCGGCGCCCTGGACGAGCTGACCCGCGACCGGCTGAATGTCCAGCTTCTGGACATCTGGCAGGCCAGCAAGACGACGATCGTCTTCGTCACGCACTCGATCCCGGAGGCCGTGTTCCTCGGGCAGCGCGTGATTCTCATGTCCTCCAGACCGGGCCGCGTCAGGGCGACGGTGGAGGTGCCTCTGCCGTACCCCCGCGAGTTGTCCTTGCGAGACAGCCCTCAGTTCACCGGCATCGTCGCCCAGTTGCGGCGCCTGCTCACCGAGGAGGAACTGTGACCGTCCAGTCGGGCACTCGTGAGCACGGCCGCCTCCAGGAAAAAAAGAGGTCGAAGAAGCGGTCACCGATCGCGCGGGCTCTCGTACCGGCCATGGGCTTCGTCCTGTTTGTCGTGCTGTGGGAAGCCGCGGTTCGGGCCTTTGCCGTGCCCGTCTACCTGGTGCCGGCCCCCTCGGAGGTCTTCACCGCTTTTGTCGACAACTGGGAACTCATCTACTCCAACACCGGTCAGACCGCGCAGGAGGCCTTCCTGGGCTTCGCGATCGGAAACGCCGCGGCCATCGCGCTGGCCGTCGTCTTCGTGATGAGCCCGTTCCTCGAACGACTCACCTTTCCCATCGTGGTCGGCCTGCGCACGGTCCCGATCATCGCCATCGCGCCGATCCTCATCATCATCTTCGGCAACGACGCCACACCCAAGATCGTGATCGCGGCGTTGATCTCGTTCTTTCCGACGCTGGTCAACGCGATCGTCGGCTTCAAGAACGTCGATCCCAAAATGCTGGAGCTCATGGCGATCCTCTCGGCGCGGCCGTGGGAGACGTTCCTGCGGGTGAGGGTGTTCAGCGCCCTTCCCTTCATCTTCTCCGCGCTGAAGATCGCGACAGGGAACTGCGTGCTCGGCGCCGTGGTGGGTGAGTGGATCGGCGCGGACAGGGGACTCGGCTACCTGATCATCCAGTCGACGTTCGACTTCAACACGACACTGCTGTACGCGACGATGTTGGTCGTCTCGATACTCGCGATAGTCGCCTTCGGGCTCGTCGCCGTCGCCGAGAAGCTGATCGTGCGCTGGGAACAGGAGCCGGCGCGATGACCTTCGAGGAAGAGTTCCGCGGCGTCATCGGCACCTCCGTCACCGAGTCCACGCCGTGGTGGCCCGAGACCCCCAGCCACTCGAACCGGCCCAACATCGTCGTGATCGTCCTCGACGACACCGGATTCGCGGACCTCGGCTGTTACGGATCGGAGATCAGGACGCCTAACATCGACCGGCTCGCCTCCGACGGCCTGCGCTTCAGGAACTTCCACACCACGCCACTGTGCTCCCCGACCCGGGCGGCCCTCCTCACCGGCCGGAATTCACACAACGTCGGTATGCGCTTCCTGTCCGAGGTGGACACCGGATTTCCCAACTGCCGTGGCCAGATCTCCGCCACCTGCGGCACGCTCGCCCAGATCCTTGACACGAACGGTTACGCGACCATGGCGGTCGGCAAGTGGCACCTCGCGCCGCTGACGGAGACCTCGCACGCCGGCCCCTTCCACAACTGGCCGTTGGGCCGGGGATTCCAGCGTTTCTACGGCTTCATGGGCGGGGTGACCGACCACTACACGCCGGAGCTCGTCCGGGACAACACACGGATACGCCGGGACTTCGGCGACGACTACCACCTGTCCGAAGACCTGACCGACGAAGCCGTGCTCTTCGTACGCGAACAGACCTCACTGGCTGCCGACCGGCCGTTCTTCCTCTATCTGGCCTTCGGCGCGACCCACGCGCCGTTTCAGGTGCCGGTGCACCTGGTGGAGAAGTACGACGAGGTCTTCGCGCACGGCTGGGACCGGATTCGCCTGGAACGCCTCCAGCGGCAGATCGAGCTTGGGATCGTTCCACAGGGGACGGAGCTGTCGGAGCGGCCCCAGGACATACCGGCCTGGCACGACCTCGACGACCGGCAGCGCCGCGTCGCCACCCGGCTGCAGGCGACCTACGCGGCCTTCCTCGAGCACACCGACACACAGATCGGGCGGCTGCTCGACGCACTGGGCGGATGCGGTGTTCTCGACGACACGATGATCGTGCTGTTGAGCGACAACGGTGCCAGTCACGAGGGTGGGAGCGGCGCCATGCAGGTGCTCGCCCCGTACAACGGCCTGTCGGAGGAGCTGTCCGAGTCGGAGCGCTTCCTTGAGGCGGCCGGAGGCAGGACGACCGCCCCGCACTACCCGGCAGGCTGGGCCATGGCGAGCAACACCCCCTTCCGGCGTTACAAGCAGTACGTGGACGGCGGTGGTGTCAACACGCCGCTGCTGGTCCGCTATCCCCACAGGATCGGAGACGCCGGGGCGGTGCGGACGCAGTTCGTGCACGCCATCGACATCACCCCGACGATCCTCGACGTCGTCGGCATCGACCCGCCGAGGTCGATCGCCGGTGTGCCGCAACGTCCGATGGACGGGCGAAGCGTCGCCGCCGCGCTCGACAACCCGGACGTCCCCGCAGGCCGCCGGACCCAGGCATTCGAGATGTTCGGTCACCGGGCGCTGGTGCACGAGCGATGGAAGATCGTCGCCGAGCACGTGACGGGTGAGGACTACGCCCAGGACCGGTGGCGCCTGTACGACCTCCATACCGATGTCTCGGAACACCACGACCTCGCCGCCCGGCAGCCTCGTCTCGTCGAGCAGCTGGCCGCGCTCTGGTGGCGGGAGGCCGAGGCCAACGGCATCCTCCCGCTGGACGACCGTCCCATGCGTGACATGCTCAACGGCGGCCACGTCGCCCCCGCCTACCGGCGCACCCGGTGGACCCTGTACCCGCCGACCTACGTTCCCTTCGGCCTCGCCCCCAACCTGGCGAGGCGTGCCTGGAGCTGCCGGGCGGACCTGTTGGCCGGGGAGGGCGACGGGACGGTGTTCGCCCAGGGCAGCGCGCTCACCGGGCACGGGCTCGGCATCATCGACGGGATCTTGGTCTACGAGTACAACGCGCTCGGCCACCGCACCCGTGTCAGTGCCGGGATACCCGTGCCCACCGTCCCGGCGCGAGTGGAGATCTCGTTTCGTCCCGCGCGGGAGCGGGGCGGCAGCGTCCGGCTGCTCATCGACGATGTGACCGTCGGCGAGGGACGTATCCCCCTGACGCTCGACAACGTCTCGTTCCTCGGCCTGGCCGTTGGGCGTGACAGCGCCTCACCGGTACTCAGTGGTGAGGTGCTGGGGCGTCTGCTGCGACTGGACCTCAGACTGCTTGAGGAGCGTCCCACATGACCGGGCCCGCTGCCGCCGAGGGAATGGTCTGGATTCCCGGCGGCAGAACCATCGTAGGGTGTGACACCGCGTATCCGGAGGAAGCCCCCGCGCGCGAGGTGCTCGTGGCCGGCTTCTGGATGGACCCCTGCCCGGTGACAAACCGGCAGTTCGCCGAGTTCGTCGAGGCGACAGGTCATGTCACCGACGCGGAACGGCCGCTGGACGCGAGCGTGTACCGCGACCTGCCTCCTGACCTGCGAGCCCCCTCCTCTCTGCTCTTCACTCCCGGTGACCATCCAGTCGACCTGCACGACGCCTCGCAGTGGTGGCAGATCGTACCGGGCGTCACCTGGTGTCACCCCTCAGGGCCGGGCAGTGACATCGCCGGTGTGGAGGACCATCCGGTGGTCCACGTCACGATCGAGGACGCCCGTGCCTACGCGCGCTGGAGAGGAGTCGAGCTCGCCAGCGAGGACGAGTGGGAACACGCCGCGCGCGGAGGTCTGCACCAGGCGCGCTACGAGTGGGGCGACGAGTTCGCCCCCGGCGGGAAGCACCGGGCGAACACCTGGCAGGGCCGGTTCCCCTGGGAGAACCTCGCCGTGGACGGCTGGGTGGGGACCTCCCCCGTCGGCTCCTACCCGGCCAACCGGTACGGCCTCCACGACATGACGGGAAACGTGTGGGAGTGGACCACCAGTTGGTGGACCGCCACCCGCCAGTCAGCGAAGGCCCTGTCACCCTGCTGCGGCCCCCCGCGAATTCCGGACGACGCGTGGGATCCCACGATGCCACAAGCCCGTATTCCGCGCTTCGTCACCAAGGGCGGCTCGCACCTGTGCGCCCCCGACTACTGCCGACGCTACCGACCGGCAGCTCGCAGTCCTCAGGCCGCCGACACGTCGAGCTCACATCTCGGCTTTCGATGCATTCTCCGTACAACTTCTCCTTCTCCTTCTGCGAGAACCCCCCCAGAGGACACCCATGTCAAACAATGATCTCTCCCGACGTTCCATGCTCAGGGCAGCGCTCGCGGGCGTAGCCGGAATAAGCTCGGCCACTCTGCTCGCGGGTTGCGGACAGGACCGTCGCGACGCGGGCACACGGAACACCACCGTGCCCGGCGCGAAGAATCTCTCCCTGCAGCTCGCCTGGCTCGCCAACGTCCAGTCGGCCGGCGAGATCGCGGCCGACAGGCTCGGGTACTTCAAGGAAGTCGGGCTGACGGTGGCCACCCGGCCAGGTGGCCCGAACGCCAATCCGATCCCGCTGGTGGCGGGGGGAAACTCCCTGGTCGGAATCACCTACGCGCCCGCGCTGATGTTGGCGCGCAGTCAGGGCATCCCCGTCCGCTGTTTCGGCGCCGCGATGCAGAAGGCGCCGCTGGCCTACTTCTCCCTGAAGAGCAGCGGCATCACCAGCGTGAGTCAGTACAGGGGCAAGAAGATCGGAGTGCAGGTCGGTGGAGAGCCCCTGCTCTCCGCGCTGCTCCGCAAGAACGACCTGGACCTGTCGGACGTCGAACTGGTCAAGGTCGGCGCGGACACGACCCCGCTCATCACGGGGCAGGTAGACCTCTTCGCCGCCTGGGTGCTCAACCTCCAGCAACTGGCCCCCGCCAAGGAGAAGGGCCTCAACCACCAGACCCTGTGGGACAACGGCGTGCGCATCCAGTCCAACTACTACATCGCCACGGAGGAAACCCTCACCAACCGCCGAGACGAACTGGTCGCCTTCCTCGAGGCGGTCTCCAAGGGCTGGGCCTACGCGATCGACAACCCACAGCAGGCGGTCGACATGGTGGCCGAGGCCGCTCCCGGGCTTCAGAAGAAGCACGAGCTTGAGGAGATCAAGACCCTTCTTCCCGGCTTCCTGTACGGACCCCAGACCCAGCAGCACGGATGGGGGTGGATGGACAAGGCGCTCTGGGAGAGCGCGCTCAGCGAGTACCAACAGCTCGGTGTCCTGAAGAAGCCGGTCAGCGTCGACGAGATCGCGACCTGGGAGGTACTCAACGGCGCTACGGGGCGTGTACGGCGCTAGGAGGCGTGGTCGACTCCATCGGCGAAATCCCGAGGCACCCTCATCCGGCTTCGACGGCGGGCCTACGACGGCGTGGAGGTCCACACCACGCCAGGACAGTGCTCATCCGCGGTCGGCTGCTCAACACCACGCCCTGACGGGCGGGAGCGAGCGCGCGCTCAAGGGCGGACACATCACCGCGCCCGAAAGACCCGCCCATAGCTGTTCTCCCCTCATCATCGATCGGATCGGAGCATGACGTGAACATGTCTGGTTTACCCGGCAAGCACATCGTGTTGTTCATCTGCGACCAGATGCAGTACATGAGACAGGGGCGTGTCGATCCTCTGGCTCGGACGCCCAACCTCGACGCGCTCGCCGACGAGGGCGTTTTCTTCGACCGGTTCTACTGCTCGAACCCACAATGTTCACCGTCTCGCATGTCCCTGCAGACAGGCCTCCACCCCCACGAGGCCGGCGTGATGGTGATCTATGGCTTCGGTGGCCATACCGGCCACCTTGGCCCCAGGCACCGCACGATCGCGCAGGTCCTCAAGGAACACGGTTACCGAACCGCCTACTTCGGTAAGAGCCACTTCGGGTACCCGCTTGAGAAGCTCGGCTACGAGAAGGGGATCGAACGCGGTGGCGGAAGTTCCCTGGCCGTCGTGGACGAGGAGATCACTCGCGACGCCACGAACTTCCTGGCGAGCTACGACGCGACGGAACCGCTCTTCCTAGTGATATCCCTCCATCAGCCGCATCCTCCCTTCGAGTCCGTCGAGCCATACATCCGGTCGTTCGACCCGGAACAGATGCCGATTCCCCCCTCCTTCGCCGACGACCTGGCCGGCAAGCCCGAGTTCCAGAGAAAAAGAAGAGAGTCACCTGGAGGAGGCGTCACCAGGCAACAGTTGCGTCTTGAAATGGCGCAGTACTACTCAATGATCACCAAAGTAGACGAACTCTTTGGCAGAGTCCGTCACGCCCTCGAGGGCCGCGATCTTTGGAACGATTCGGTTATCGCGTTCACATCAGATCACGGCGACATGATGGGCGGCCACGGCTTGCGGCTGAAAGGCACGTTCCCGTACGAAGAACTCTTCCGTGTTCCTCTGATCATCAAGGCGCCCGGTGTCGCGGGTGGTGCCCGCACGGCGAGCCTCGGGGTGAACGTGAGCCTGCCCCGAACTCTGATGGAACTCGCCGGAGTGGAAGTGCCCGACGACTGGCCGAACCGCTCGGTCACCGATGTGGTGCTCCGGCGGGCAGAAGGTCCTGAGCAGGTCTTCATGGAGCACTACGGCGCCTACTGGGGGTGGCACCCGTTCCGGATGATCGTGACTCGTTCCTACAAGTACGTCTACTACTACGGCCCCGACGAGCCCGCTGAGGAGTTGTACGACCTTCAGCACGACCCCCGCGAGGAGCGCAACCTCGCCGCCGACACAACCTACGAGGATCTGAAGCGTCGGCTCAAAGCCAAGCTTGAGTTGTGGTGGCGCACTACGGACGGCAGGACGTTCGCATACTACGAATCAGCTGATTTCAAGCGGATCGACGCCGCGACCTTGGTCGACGACAACGAGCTTTGGGCCTTCACGTGAACCGGGGCCACCACGGTGTCGGCCGTGCGCTCAGGTTCCTTGGCGTGCGGTCGGGTTCGGTGGTTGCTCGTCTTGATTTCGGCGGCGGCCTCCGCGGCGACGGGGGCCGCCGCGGGGAGCGCCTGGCGCTCGGAGTCGGAGCGTGCGGCAAGGGCAGCGGCTTCAGGTCTCTCAGCACCTGCTGAGCCTGATCGTGGGCCTGCCGGAGAGGTTCATCGAGCAGTTCGGACGAGCGCCCCGATCGGCATGGCCGGCGCGACCAGGCGCTGTTGCACACCGTCGCGCAGGTCGCGCTCGATGCGCCTGCGCTCTTGATCGACCGCCGCCACGATGCCCGTCCGTGTACCGGCCGGTTCGGTGCGTTCCGGCCCCGGCCGAGAGGGCCCCGAGCGCGAGACCGGCAGGCGCCCGGCAGGCCCTGCTCAGCGGGTTCACGGTCAGGCGTGGTGCTTGCCCTTGCGCCTGTCGGACAGCCTGACGACCACGAAGACCAGCACGGCGAGGATCACGATGCCCAGCACGGCCTTCGAGACGATCCCCATGTAGTCCTCGACCAGCGACCAGTTCTCTCCCAGCAGGAACCCCGCCATCACGAACGCCGTGTTCCAGATGAGGCTGCCCAGGGTGGTGAGCAGGGTGAAGACGAGGATCGGCATCCGCTCGACCCCCGCCGGGATCGAGATGAGGCTCCGGAAGATGGGGATCATCCGGCCGAAGAAGACGGTCTTCCTTCCGTGCTTGGCGAACCACGCCTCGGTCTTCTCAATGTCGGAGACGCTGACCAGCGGCAGCTTGGAGGCGATGAACACCACGCGTTCGCGGCCCAGCACGGCCCCGACCCCGTACAGCGCCAGCGCGCCGATCACCGATCCCAGGGTCGTCCAGAGCACGGCGTCGAACAGCCCCATGTTCCCCTTGCTCGCGGTGAACCCGGCCAGCGGCAGGATCACCTCACTGGGCAGCGGCGGGAACAGGTTCTCAAGTGCGATCGCCAGCCCCGCCCCTGGCGCACCCAGGGTTTCCATAAGGTTGATCGCCCATCCGGCGACTCCGTCGAGATTCGGTGAACTCATAGGGACAAGGCTACGGAGAGTTGGATAGGGCGTGGATGAGGAATGCGCCCGTTCCCGCCTCGTGCACGCCACAGGGTTCGGCTGCGGAAAACCACAGGTGCCTGGAACCCCATCGCGGCGATCACGAAATCTCCGGGGTTCTCGCACGTCAGGGTGGGTGTTGGCCGGCCGG
The DNA here is from genome assembly GCF_040675205.1 of Streptosporangium sp. NPDC049644. Taxonomy (NCBI): domain Bacteria; kingdom Bacillati; phylum Actinomycetota; class Actinomycetes; order Streptosporangiales; family Streptosporangiaceae; genus Streptosporangium; species Streptosporangium sp. NPDC049644. The sequence continues at coordinate 25,867 of NZ_JBFAOJ010000069.1, forward strand.
ACGAGTGCGGCGGGCAGCGGCCGTCACGGCCCGGGAAAGGGCGGGCGCACCCGCCCTCCGGCGAGGCTCGCCACCCCCAACTGTGACCTATCCCACATTGACCGCCGCCGAAAAGTGGTTTGAGCCCATGCGGGGGACGTCTGGGTATCTTTACTCTTATACGGTCCGGCACCATTTCAGCTGTTTTTGAGATGGACCGTCTCGCCCTGCTCGATCCTGGCGCGGCCCGCGGTCAGCGTGGCGACCCAGCCGGGAAAGCCGGCCAGGTCACGCTCACGCACCGCGACGCGGAAGCCGACCTCCGCGCCGTAGCGGACCTCCCTGACCTCGTACGGCGAGATGCGCAGGTCGTTCTCCAGCCGCCCGGCCTGGACGTGGTCCACGGTCACTGTCATGACCCTTGCGGGCACCATCTCGACCAGCGGCGTGAGATCCAGCGTCTTGCCGACCGACGAGCCGTACGCGCGGACCAGACCTCCCGCACCGAGCTTCACCCCGCCGAAGTACCGGGTGACCACCGCCACCACGTCGGCGACGCCCCTGCGCAGCAGGGTCTCCAGCATCGGGGTGCCCGCGGTGCCACCGGGCTCACCATCGTCGTCGGCCCGCTGGATGCGGCGGTCGCCACCGATCACGTAGGCCGAGCAGTTGTGCGTGGCGTCACCGTACAGCCGTTTGCGGCCGGCGATGAACTCCCTGGCCTCTTCCTCCGAGGCGACCTGACCGACGGCGCACAGGAAACGGGAGCGTCTTATGTCGATCTCGTGCTCTGTCGTGTTCCGCGGAGTCAGATACGGGTCGGGCATTCGGCAAGGGTATCGGCGGGGTTCCCGGTTCGCTCCTTCGCGCACGCGTTTCCGGCCGCCCAGGAGGCGCCCCGATGCCGAAGCCCTCGCGGCGGATGGCCCGATGCTTGATCGCCGCCGCGGAAAGGGGCCCGGGACCGCGCTCGCCCGCCCTCCGGGAGTCCGGCGGGCCGCATCAGGATCGGAATACGGAACGGACGCCGCGTTTATTTACAACGCAACAAAAACCCCCTCGCGACGTCGAAATAGCAGAGAAGCACCTGGCGTTCATTGCATGAAACAGCGCGACTCACCTCCCATGAGCTGGGGATCAGGCGTCGGCGACTGGAACTCCCGCCAAGGGGCAGGCCTTTCGGGCACGACGACCCCGCGGTGGGACGCTTGCCTTCACCGGGAAAGGGGTTATATTTACCAATAATAATAGTAGGGATTGAGGGTAATAACGATGCCCCTGCCGAATTTCCTCACGATCGGTGCCCCTAAAACCGGGACCACCGCCCTGCACGCCGCACTGGCCCGGCACCCGGAGCTGTTCATGTCCCCGGTGAAGGAGCCGAAGTTCTTCCTCAGTGATGGCCCCCCTCCCACCAGGGGAGGCCCGGGCGACGTCCAGACCTACCGCGAGCACGTCTGGCGGCGCGAGGACTACGAAGCCCTGTTCGACGCGGCACCGCCGGGAACGCTCACCGGCGAGTCCACGCCGTTCTACCTCTACGACCTGGCGGCCCAGCGGCGCATCAGGAGGACCATCCCCGACGCCAGGCTCATCGTGGTGCTGCGCGACCCGGTGGAGCGCGCCCACTCCAACTGGACACATCTGTGGTCGGCCGGACTGGAGCCGATCGGCGACGTGCTGGAGGCCTGCGCCGAGGAGGAACGAAGGGTCACGGCCGGCTGGGCGCCGTTCTGGCACTACCTGGGGCTCGGCAGGTACGGCAGGCAGCTGGAACACCTGTTCACCCTGTTCCCCCGCGAGCAGGTGCTCGTCTACCGCTACCGCGACCTGGTCGACCGGCCCGCCGACACGCTGGACCGGATCTGCCGCTTCCTCGGCGTGGAGACCGGCGTCGTCACCGAGGTCCCCCGGGAGAACGTGACCGCCCATCCGGAGCCGACCCGCGGACACCGGATGCTGTCGCGGGCGTTGCGCGTGGGGTCGTCCGTGGGACGGTTCCTGCCGTCGCGGGTGAGCGTGGCGCTGACCGATCCACTGGAGCGCACGCTGCAGCGGCGGGCCCGCTCCCGCCAGCCGCTGACCTGGGACCAGCGGGAGAAACTGATCTCCCACTTCACCCAGGACGTGGCACTGCTGCAGAGGGTGACCGGCGAGGACTTCAGCGACTGGCTCCGCCCCCGCGAGCGCTCCGGCGGCCTGGTGGGCATCCGCCCCAACGGCCAGCGCCAGGCCCGCAACGGCCGCCCCCAGGTTTGACCATTCGCCGCGAGGTCGGCGAGCCGCCACGTCGCCGTGCGGGTGTTATCCCTGTTCCCCCTTCCGGGAGTCCCCGATTCGTCGGTGCGCGCCCGAGCCCCGTACCGGGCGGCACCGCCCGGTACGGGGCTCGTGGGCCTCACCGTTCGGACCTCACCGTGCCCGGCCGGGGCGTGATCGCCATGACCTCGCGCAGGTCGGCGGCCGTGCTCAGCGCAGCTCAGTGCTCAGCGCAGCTCGGTGCGGAGCTCGTGCGCCCCGTCCGCGCGGGTGTACTCGTAGTAGAGCCGCCGCCCGCCCTCCGGCAGGTCCACGATGTCCAGGTAGCGCAGGCCACCGCCCGCGTGCGGCGAGAGGGCGGCCGGCCCGGCGCCGACCGGGGTCAGCTCCGCCGGGTCGGTGCCGACCGCGACACCGGTCTTCTCCTCGTAGTTCTCCGCCGCCGTGGCCCTGCCGTCGTAGAAGGCCACCACCTGCTCCCCGAGGAAGCGGACCGCCGCCACCCGCGCCCCCCGGGCGTCCCAGTCTCCGGGCCGGCCGCTGAGCGCGGTGCCCTGCCAGGTCCACTCGATGCCGTCGGCGCTGGTGGCGTAGTCGGTCACCATCTGGTCGGCCTCGTCGTCCTCCGCCAGGGGGTGGCAGGAGGCCCACAGATGCCACACGTCGCCCCGCCGCACGATCACCGGGTCCTTGACGCCGGTCTTCGGATCGCCGGGTAGCACCACCTGCCGCTGCGAGGCGCGGAACCCGGACGGGTCGTCGGCCTCCAGCACCTCGACCCGCCAGTGCTTGGTGTCATAGGTGGCGCAGCTGAGGTAGAGCCGCCAGCGCCCTTCCGGTGTGCGGACCAGGGTGGGCCGCTCCAGTGACTCGGTGTCCATCTCCCGCCTGTCGATGGTGAGCAGGGTCTCGAACCGCTCGCCGTCGGTGGAGCGGGCGACGGCGACGGCGTAGCCGCGGCCCTCACCGACGGGGCGGCGCAGCCGGTAGGCGAGATAGATCAGCCCGTCGCTCGCCACGGCGCTCGGCGCACCGGCCCAGTTGCCCACGCCCGGCCGGGCCGGTTCGATCGCGACTGTGGAACGGCCCGGGTCGGGAAGAAAATCCTCGATCGTCACGACACCGAGATTAGGCAGGCCCTGGGTGGCACTCACGGAGAATCACCAATCATGGTCACGAGTTTTGTCACCCCTTGACGGCCAAAGGGTGCGTCGTTCTCGGGCCTCCGGCGTGGGAGGCGCGGCGGCCGCCGTCCCTCCACGGCCGGACCGGCACGATCGGGCGCGCGGGGGTGACACGGTCCGGATGCCGTGCGCGCCAGGGGACGGGACCGTGATGCCGGGACCCGCGAAGACCTCGATGCCGACCGTACAGGGTGGGGGGAGGTACGCGGGCCCGAGCCGTGCTCCCCCGCGATGATCGTCCGGTTCACCGGCGACGCGCCTTCCACGCTCTTCAGGACCGGCGGAGCGTCGCGCTCGGCAGCGGGATGGCGGGGAACGGGTTGTCCGGCGGCAGGATGAGCCGCCGGGCCTCCTGCGGGCGCGCGGTGGCGTCCAGGTGCAGGAGCGCGGCCCCGATGCCCGCGGCGCCGACCATGTAGCCGGTGTCGGCGGTGACCTCCCAGGGACGCAGCCGCCGGTAGGCCTGGTACCAGCGAGAGCCCCGGCCGTCGTGGCCGGTGGCCAGGCCGGTCAGGTTCTCCCCCAGCGTGCGGGCGAACTCCAGGTGCTGCGGGCGGCCGGTCGCCGCCCAGAGCCCGACGAACAGCTCCACCAGCCCGGCGATGCCGCAGCACTGGCAGGCCGAGTTCCAGTGGCCACCGCTCTGGCCGGCGGGGGCGCCGCTGCTGACGATCCCCCTGGCCAGCCGCTCGACCCAGTCGAGGTCTCCGGCGTCACCCGACACCCGGTACAGCTCGTAGAAGGTCCGGGCGACCCCCGCTGAGCCGGAGCAGAAGCCCAGGTAGTGCAGGTCGCGGCCCTGCGGGATGTGGTGCGGCACCAGCGCGCACCGCTCGGTCACGGCGCTGACCGCGCGGACGAAGTCGGCCCCCCTGCGAGAGCCGTCGAGAAAGCGGGTCTCGCCGGTCACGCCGTACAGGCGGGCGAGCAGGAAGGCGGTGCCGGCCGTGCCGGACAGGAACCCCGGGGTGACCGCGTCCAGCGGCAGGTCGGCGCAGGCGCCCTCGCCGAAGCGGTGGCCGGGGACGGCGAGTGCGGCGATGCGGGCGCCGGCCTCGACGGCGATCTCCTGGTAGGCGGGCACCCCCAGGATGCCCCCGGCGTGCAGCAGGCCGAGGATGATCCCGCCGTCGCCGCGCTGGGCGGGGTCACCGGTCCAGCCCAGGCCGCCGTCGATGGGGCGGGCGCTGCGCACGATGCGGTCGGCGACCGCGCCCGCCTCGACCTCGAAACCCCGTTCACCGGTGGCCCATCCGGCCTCGGCGAGGGCGAACATCACCCCGGCCAGACCGTGGTGGAGGGAGAGATCGGCCTGCTCCCGCCAGGTGGCGGCGAGATAGCGGGCCCCGGCCGCGGCGTCGTCCAGGTAGCCCTCCTCACCCGTGGCGGCGGCGAGCTCCAGGAAGAACAGGATGATCCCGGCCGCCCCCGAGTACAACGACAGGGGGTGGTCGGGCATCGCGGCCCGGCCCCGGGGGTCGGGGTTGGCCTGCCAGTGCCGTCCCCGCTCGTCGTCCACGGCCGCCGAGCGGATCCAGCGCGCGGCCCCGACCGCGGTGGCCAGCGGGCTCTTCGCCCCCGACTCCAGGCTCATGGCGGCTCCTTCGTACGGCGAGACAATCATGTTACCTGTATTTCCTACAGGATCAATAGGTAATGCGGTGACGCCTGCTCGTGGACCACGCGGGTCTCCCCTCGCCCGTGTTCAGGCCGAGCGGCCCGGGGGAACCAGATCGCTCATGACCGATCCCGCCAGATCGAACCCGCCGACATGGGCGAGGTAGCCGCCGGGTTCGAAGATCGATCCGTCCAGCGGGATGAACACTCCCCCCGCCTGCCGGACCAGCAGCGACCCCGCCGCCACGTCCCATGGGCTGACCCTACTGCCGTAGGCGACGTCCGCCCACCCTCCCGCGACATGGGCCAGCTTGAGCGCCGTGCTGCCCGGGCGGCGCGTGGAGGCGAACGACGCCAGCATCCGGCCGAACTGGCGCAGCACCTCCTCCCCGCCGTCGGCCAGCTCACGGGGGGTGGGATAACTGGTCAGCAGCATCGCCTCCCGATCGCGCGTGGCGCCGGCGCTGCGCAACCGCACGTCGTTGCACCAGGCCCCGCCCAGGTCGGCCCGGAACTCGTCGTCGCGCACCGGGTCGTAGACCACCCCGGCGACCACCTCGTCCCCGGCGGCGGCGGCGATCGACACGCAGAAGAAGGGCAGCCCGGCGGCGAAGTTCGCGGTCCCGTCGATCGGGTCGACGTACCAGCGGATCTCACCGGACCCCTCGCTGCCGCCCTCCTCGCCGATGACCGTGCTGCCCGGGACGCGCCTTTCGATGACCTCCCGGATGATCTCCTCCGCGGCGCGGTCGTGCTCGGTCACCGGATCGTGGAAGTCGCTCTTGGTCTCGACCGCGGGACGCGACCTGAACGCCTTGCGGAGCCGGTCGCCCGCCGCGCGGGCGGCCTCGACCGCGACGGCTGAGAGCTCTGTCGAGGTGCTCTGATCCATGCTTCCTCCATTGGCGCGATCGGGCCGCGCCGGTCGTCGACGCTCTCGGGAGCGGGCCGGACGGCAAGGATCCGGTGAGCCCGCAGACCGGCGCCGGAAGCCGCCCCGGCTCCCATCCTGTACGAGAAGGCACCCCCCTACCCACGTGGCGGGCGTCTCCGCGAGCCTCGGCCGTTTTTCGTCAGGACGTTCCGATCCCCGCCGGGGGCGGGACCCGTACGGAACGCACGCGGTGATCGCGCTCGGCGGGCATCGGCCAGAACGATTAGAAGTCGTACTTAAAGGTCAAATCTGTATCAAACAACCAGTAGTCGGGAGCATCCACCGCATGGCATTTCGCCCGATGGGGATGTCATACGGGTAATCACCGCTAAGAAAGCCTGGCGTATGACCCCAGATCCGAGACAAGACGATGCGCGGCCGGAGAGATGAACAGGCGGCGGTCCTCGCCCTGCTGGAAGGCGTCGCGTCCACGACAGGGAACGTCATGCTCGTCGAGGGCGAGCCGGGGATAGGCAAGACGCTGCTGCTCGGCGAGGCGGCCGGTCTCGCGGCCGCGCGGGGGACGGCGGTCGCGAGCGGACGGGCCGACGAACTGGGACGGCTGACACCGCTGGGGCCGCTGCTGTCGGCCCTGGAGGAGTCCCCGGCACCCCTGGCCGTGGCCAGGAACGCCGCCCCCGACGGTCCCGGCCTGCTGCTCTGGCTGGCCGAGCAGGTCAGGACCTCGCTGGAGAGAAGGCTGGGCGCGGGGCCGTTGCTGGTCACCCTGGACGATCTGCAGTGGGCCGATCCCGCCACGCTCATGGCCCTGCGCACACTGCCCTCGCGGCTGGCCGAACGGCCGGTGGCATGGCTGCTGGCCTGCCGCAGCACCCCGGCGCGCGGCGACGCCAGACGGCTGTTCGACCTGCTCGAAGAGGAGGGGGCCACCCGGACCGTACTGCGCCCGCTCGACGACGGCGCGGTCGCCGAGGTCTGCGCCGACATCCTGGGCGCGGCTCCCGGGAAGGATCTGGCGGCACTGGCCGCACAGGCCGGCGGCAACCCGCTGCTGCTGTCGGAATATCTCACCGGACTGTGCGAGGAGGGCGCCGTCCTCGTGCGGGACGGCGTCGCCCGGCTGGCCGAGACCACTCCGGCCGGAGCCGAGCTGCCCCTGCGGGTGCACACCGCCGTCCGGCGGCGGCTGAACGAGCTCGGCGCCAAGACCAGGTACCTGCTGGAGGCCACGGCGGTGCTCGGGCGCTCGTTCTCACCGGCGTACGCGGCCGAGATGCTCGGCGAGACCCCGGCCGCACTGCTTCCCGCGCTGGAGGAGGCCCTGGCCGCGGGCGTGCTCGTCACCACCCCCGACGAGCTGGCGTTCAGGCACGAACTGCTGTGGCGCTCGGTCGTCGAGAGGGTGCCCCAACCGGTGCGGCGAGCGCTGCGCGAACAGGTCGAGCGCGCCGCCCGGCCCCGCCCGGCCCGTCTGACCGGGGGCGGCGGCGCCGGGACGCTGACGGACCTGGCCCTGCTGGCCTGGGACGAGGGCAGGCTCTCGTACGGACTGGACCTGGCGCGTGAGGCCGTGGAGCAACCGGCCGGTGGACGGCGGCGGCAGCAGCCCCGGGCCGTGCTGGCCTCGATGCTGATCGACCTCTGGCTGCTGGAGGAGGCGGAGGCCACGACGGAGATCGCCGCGGCCGAGGCCGAGGGCGAACCGGCCTGGGCCGCGGAGATCCCCGTCCTGCGCGCCCGCCTGCACCTGGCCGCGGGCAGGCTCGGCAGCGCGATCGAGCACGCGGAGGCCGCTCTGGCCGCCGCCGGGATCCTGGGCGCCCCGTTACCGGCCTCCTCGGCCCTGTCGGTGCTCGGCACCGCGTCACTGCGGGCGGGCGACCTGCCGGGGGCCGTCAGGTACATGGAGAGGAACCTGGTCGGGGCGGCGCGAGGTCTGCCCCCGCGCACGTGGCTGCGCTCGGAGCTGGTGGCCGGTCGGATCAACGAGGCGCGCGACGGAGCCACGGGCGGGATGAGCTCGCTCGGCGGGCTGTACGACGCGCTTCCCCGGCACACCGGGGCGCTGACCAGCGAGCCCACCGCCGCGGCCTGGCTGGTGCGGCTGGCCATGGCGACGGGTCAGCGGCACCGGGCCGACGCCGTGGTCGACGCGGCCGAGGGCATCGCCCGGCGCAGCCCCGGCCTGCCCAGCCCGTCGGTGGCCGCCGACCACGCCCGTGGACTGCGGGAGGGCGACCCCGAGGCGCTGGGCCGCGCGGTGGCCGGGCACGGCGATCCGTGGGCCAGGGGGTCGGCGGCGGAGGATCTGGGCGTGCTGCTCGGCGCGGACGACGGCTGCCGGGACCCGGCCGTGCAGAACCTCAAGATCGCGCTCGCCTGCTACGGCGCGATGGGGGCCGTCCGTGACGCCGCCCGGGTACGAGGCAGGCTGCGGCTGCTGGGCGAGCGGCGCCGCCACTGGGTCAGGACCGCCCATCCCACCTCGGGATGGGCCAGCCTGACCGGCACCGAGCAGGCCGTCTGCGACCTGGTCTCCCAGGGGCTGACGAACCGGAACGCCGCCGAGCAGATGTTCATCAGCGAGCACACGGTCGCCTTCCACCTGCGGCAGGTCTTTCGCAAGCTGGGCATCCACTCCCGGGTCGAGCTGGCCAGGCTCTCCGCCGAGGAGGGCGTCCACCACGGCCACCGAGACCTCCGCGAAGACCCCTGAGCGCCCCTCCCGGACGCGGTTCACCTGGGCCGTCTCCCTGGCGAGGTGCTCGTGGATCGGCCGGGCCACCGTCGCTTCTCCCCCGCGGCTTTCGACCGCCTCGGCGATCCGGGACGGCGCGCTGCCGCGGTCGCCGCGCCGCGACCGTGGGGGTCCGGCTCCCCTTCCCGCAGTTCCGGCATCGCACGATATCTGGTGACGTTGCCGGTTCTCCTCATCGGTAGGTGACGTCGAGCTCCCCCTCGGCGAGGTCGACCCGGACCACGCCCCCCTCGTACGCCTCCCCGGACAGCAGTGCGCGGCCGATGCGCGTCTCGACCTCCCTGGAGATGAACCGGCGCAGCGGGCGGGCGCCGTAGACCGGGTCGTAGCCGCGCTCGGCGATGTACCTGAGCGCCGCCTCGGTGACGTCCAGCCGGATCCCCCGCTGTTCGAGACGGGTCCGCAGCTCGGCGAACATCAGGCCGACGATGCGCTCGATCTCCTCCATGGTGAGCGGCTTGAAGATCACGATGTCGTCGACGCGGTTGAGGAACTCGGGGCGGAAGTGCGCGCGCAGCTCGGCCATCACCCGCTGCTGCGCCTCCTCCTCGATCTCTCCGCTCGGTGTGACGCCCTCGAGGAGGTAGACGGAGCCGATGTTGGAGGTCATGATCAGGACCGTGTTGCGGAAGTCGACGGTCCTGCCCTGCGCGTCGGTGAGCCGCCCGTCGTCCAGCACCTGCAACAGCGTGTTGAAGACATCCGCGTGCGCCTTCTCCACCTCGTCGAAGAGCACCACGGAGTACGGCTTGCGCCGCACGGCCTCGGTCAGCTGGCCGCCCTCCTCGTACCCCACGTAGCCGGGGGGCGCGCCGACGAGGCGGCTGACGGTGTGCCGCTCCTGGTACTCGCTCATGTCGATGCGGATCATGTTGTCCTCGGTGTCGAAGAGCGCCTCCGCGAGCGCCTTGGCCAGCTCGGTCTTGCCGACGCCCGTCGGTCCCAGGAAGATGAACGACCCGATCGGGCGGCGCGGGTCCTTGATGCCGGAACGGGCCCGGATGACGGCGTCGGCCACCAGCCGCACCGCCTCGTCCTGGCCGATCACCCGCTCGTGCAGGACCTGGTCGAGCCGGAGGAGTTTCTCCCTCTCGCCCTCCTGCAGGCGGCTCACCGGGATGCCCGTCCACCGGGAGACGATCATCGAGATCTCGTCGTCGGTGACGACCTCGCGCAGCAGGCGCGCCGTCCCCTGCTTGGCGAGCAGACGCTCCTCCTCCGCCTCCAGCCGCCGCTCCAGGTCGGGCAGCCTGCCGTGCCGCAGCTCCGCGGCACGGTTGAGGTCGTAGTCGCGTTCGGCCCGATCGGCGTCGGCGCGTACGTGTTCGATCTCCTCGCGCAGGTTCTGGACCGCGCGTAGCGCGTGCCGCTCGGCCTCCCACTGCGCCCGCATGGCGTCGGCCTCGGCGCGCACGTCGGCGAGCTCCGCGCGCAGCTCCTCCAGGCGGACTCCGCTCGCGAGATCCTCCTCCTTGGCGAGCGCGGCCTCCTCGATCTCCAGGCGCATCACCCTGCGGGTGAGCTCGTCGAGCGCGGCGGGCATCGAGTCGATCTCCGTGCGGAGCATCGCGCACGCCTCGTCCACCAGGTCGATGGCCTTGTCCGGCAGGAAGCGATCGGAGATGTAGCGGTGGCTCAGCACGACGGCGGCCACCAGCGCGCTGTCCTGGATCTTCACCCCGTGAAAGATCTCCAGGCGCTCGCGCAGGCCGCGCAGGATGGAGATGGCGTCCTCGACCGAGGGCTCGTCGACCATCACCGGCTGGAACCGGCGCTCCAGCGCGGCGTCCTTCTCGATGTGCTTGCGGTACTCGCCGAGGGTCGTCGCCCCGATCATGTGCAGCTCGCCGCGGGCCAGCATGGGCTTGAGCATGTTGCCCGCGTCCATGGCGCCCTCGGCCGCTCCGGCGCCCACCACGGTGTGCAACTCGTCGACGAAGAGCAGGATCCGCCCCTCGGCGGCCTTGACCTCGTTGAGCACGGCCTTGAGGCGCTCCTCGAACTCGCCCCGGTACTTCGCCCCGGCCACCAGCGAGCCCATGTCGAGGCTGAAGACCGTCTTGCCCTTGAGTCCCTCCGGCACGTCCCCGTGGCTGATCCGCTGCGCGAGGCCCTCCACGATGGCGGTCTTGCCGACACCGGGGTCACCGACCAGTACCGGGTTGTTCTTCGTCTTGCGGGACAGGATCTGCACGACGCGGCGGATCTCGGCGTCGCGCCCGACGACCGGGTCGAGCTTGCCCGACAGGGCGTCGGCCACCAGGTCGCGCCCGTACTTCTCCAGCGCCTCGTACGCCACCTCGGGCATCGCGGACGTCACCCGCTGGTTGCCGCGGACCGCGGTGAGCGCCTTGAGGAAGCCGTCCCTGGTCAGCCCCTGATCGTGCAGCAGTCTCCCGGCGGAGCTCGAACTGCCCTCCTCCAGCAGGGCGATGAGCAGGTGCTCCACCGACACGTACTCGTCCTTGAGCCGGTCGGCCTCCCGCTTGGCCGCGTCCAGCAGGCGGGAGAGCCGCTGCGTCACATAGACCTGACCCGGCGCGGCACCTGGGCCGCTCACCTTGGGGCGGCGGCCCAGCTCCGCCTCCAGATCGTCCCTGAGCCTGTCGGTGTCGACGTTCGCGTACGAGAGCAGGCGGGGTATCAGCCCCTCCGGCTGGTCGAGCAGCGCCAGCAGCAGGTGCTCGCCGTCCACCTCGGTGTGCCCGAAGCGCAGCGCCTTGGTCTGCGCGTCGTGCAGCGCCTCCTGCGACTTCTGGGTCAGCTGGTTCATGTCCACGGCGAGCCTCCGGTGAGTCGGGAACGCCCACGCTGGGCGGCCTCCAGCTGGGCGATGCGGTCCAGCAGGTCGAGCACGAGGCCGAGCGCGGCGTAGTTGATCGAGAACCCGGCCCGCAGCCGCCGGATCCGCGCCATGGTGAGCACTTCGGGAGGCGGGAACCACAGGTGCCCGGCGGAGTCGGTCCCGGCCTCGAGCAGGCCCAGCCTGACAAGGCGTCGCACCAGCTCGGGGTGGGTCCCCGTCGCACTGGCGAACGTCTCCAGATCCAGGCGCTCGGGCCTGGTGAGCTGATAGGTCCGCTCCACTCCGCCCGACGCCCTCCCCGGGCGGGAGACGGAGCCCCCGGCCGAGGCCGCCCCCCGCGGGCCGGAGGGCCGCGCCCCCGGGTGGGGCGGCCTGCGCTCCGGGAAGGGATGGGTCATCGCCGTCTCCTCGGATCGAACGTGGAGACAGCGGCGAGCTGCTCGAACAGCCGCCGCTCCTCCTCCGACAGCCGGGCCGGAACCATGATCCGCACCTCGGCGTACAGGTCGCCCGCCTTGTTCTGGGGACCGGGCATCCCCCTGCCGCGCAGCCGCAGCCGCTTGCCGCTGGAGGTGCCCGCCGGCACCTTGACCTTGGCCTCGCCTGCGGGGGTGTCGATCGCGACGGTGGCGCCGAGCGCCGCCTCCCACGGGGTGACCTGGAGCAGGACGTGGATGTCTCGCCCCGAGACCCGGTACCGGGGGTGCGGCGCGATCCTGACGATCAGGTAGAGGTCGCCCGCGGGTGCCCCGTCGCCGCCCCTTCCGCCCTGCCCGGCCAGCCTGATGCGCTGCCCCTCGGAGACGCCCGCGGGAATCTCGACCCGCAGCGTGCGCGAACCGACGGTGATCGAGTGGCGGCCGCCCCGGTAGGCGTCCTCGACGCTCAGCTCGATCTCGGCCTCCTGGTCGGCGCCGGGGATCGGCCCCCAGCCTCCGCCGGCCCTGCCTCCCCGCGCTCCCCGTCCGGAGAACAGCCCTTCGAGAAGGTCGTCGAGGTCGATCCCCTCCCCGAAACCGGCCTGCCCCGTGGCCCTGCCCCCGCCGGCACGGCCCGCCCCCGCGCCGGCCCGCGTACGGCGGCCCTGGGCGCGCGCCCATGCCTCGGGGTCCACGTCCTCGGGCACCTGGCGGAAGTTCGGCCCGAACGCGTCGTAGCGGCGCCGGGTCGCGGGGTCGGACAGCACGCTGTACGCCTCGGAGACCTCCTTGAAGCGGTCCTCGGCGGCCGGGTCCTTGTTGACGTCGGGGTGGTTGACCCGCGCCAGCTTGCGGTAGGCGCGCTGGATCTCCTCCTGGCTCGCGCCCCTCCGCACCCCGAGGATCTCGTAGAAGTCGCGCTCGGGGGGCATCAGTCCCCCTTGGCCACCACGACCAGCGCGGGCCGTAGCTGTTGTTCGCCATCTCCGTAGCCGGGCCGCACCACCTGCAGGACCGTGCCGTCGGGCACGCCCTCCCGCGGGAGCACGGCCACCGCCTCGTGCCTGGCCGGGTCGAAGGCGGCGCCGACGTCGTCGCGGCGCGGGTAGCCGAGGCGGGAGAGCACCTCCTGCGCCTGGTCCCTGATCGCCCGCATCCCGTCGACGATGGAGGCGGGGTCGGTCTCCGCGTGCTCCAGCGCGCGGTCCAGGTTGTCCAGTACGGGCAGCCATTCGGTGGCGGCCCGCGCCCGCTCCTCCTCCCGCATCCGCCCGGTGTCCCTGCTGACGCGCTTGCGCAGGTTGTCAAGGTCGGCGAGGGCGCGCCGCCAGCGGTCCTGCAGGTCGCTCACCAGGGCCTGGAGCTCCTCGACCCGGGCCGCCAGGTCGGCGGCCGGGGCGGCCTCTGGCTCCCCGCGCGCCTCCTGGGCATGCGGTCCTTGACCGTGCTGTTCTTGACCGCGCCGTTCTTGCGCATGGGTCTTCCCGCCGTGCTCCTCCTGGCCGCCTGGCCGGTCCCGGTCCTTGCCCGGCCCCTCGGCGCCGGGCCGGCCCTGGGCCCGCGGATCCGGCTCACGACCAGGGACGTGGCCGCCCTGCCCGGCTGTCTCACTCATCGGTCGTGAACTCCGCGTCGATGACGTCGTCGTTCCCGCCGGCACCCGCCTGACCGCCCGGAGCCCCGGTCGTGCCCTTCCCCGGGCCGGAGGCGCCGGAGGCCGACGCGCCGAGGCTATGGTAGACCTGCTGGAGCTCGGCGGTGAGCGAGCGGACCCGGTCGAGCGGGGCCTCCTGCTTGATCGCCTCGCGGGCGTCGTTCACCAGCATCTCGCCCCGCGCCTTCTCATGGACGGGCACCGACTCCCCCAACTCGGCCAGGCGGTGCTCCACCTGGTAGGCGGCGCTGTCGAGCTCGTTGCGCGCGTCGATGACCTGCCGCATCCGCTGGTCCTCCTCGCGGTGCCGCTCGGCGTCGGCGACCATCCGCTCGACCTCACCGGTGTCCAGGTTCGAGCTCTCGCTGATCGTGATGCGCTGCTCGGCGCCGGTGTCCTTGTCCTTGGCCGAGACGTTCAGGATCCCGTTGGCGTCGATGTCGAAGGTCACATCGACCTGCGGCACGCCGCGCGGAGCGGGCCTGATGTTCTCCAGCCGGAACCGGCCGAGGGAACGGTTGTCGGCGGCGCGCTCGCGCTCGCCCTGCAGCACGGCGACGTCCACGGCGGTCTGGTTGTCCTCCGCGGTGCTGAACACCTCGGAGCGGCGGGCCGGAATGGTGGTGTTGCGCTCGATGACCTTCGTCATCACCCCGCCGAGCGTCTCGATGCCGAGGGAGAGCGGCGTCACGTCCAGCAGCACGACGTCCTTCAGCTCGCCCTTGATGACGGCGGCCTGGACCGCCGCGCCCAGCGCCACGACCTCGTCGGGGTTGACCGTCATGTTCGGGTCCTTGCCACCCGTCATGCGGCGCACCAGGCTCTGCACCGCGGGCATCCTGGTCGAGCCGCCCACCAGGATCACCTCGTCGATGTCGTCGGCGGTGAGCTTGGCGTCGGCCATGGCCTGCTGGATGGGGGGCTTGCACCGTTCGAGCAGGTCGGCGGTGATCTCCTCGAAGGTGGAGCGCCGCAGCGTGGCGTTCAGGTGTTTGGGGCCCGAGGCGTCCGCCGTGATGAAGGGCAGGCTGACCTGCGTCTGGCTGACCGCCGACAGCTCGACCTTGGCCTTCTCCGCGGCCTCGAAGAGCCGCTGCAGGGCCTGGGGATCCTGGCGCAGGTCGATGCCGTTGTCCCGCTGGAACTCGTCGGCGAGGTGGTCGACGATGCGCCGGTCGAAGTCGTCACCGCCCAGATGGGTGTCGCCCGCGGTCGCCCGTACCTCGACGACGCCGTCGCCGATGGCGAGGATGCTGACGTCGAAGGTGCCGCCGCCCAGGTCGAAGACGAGCACGGTCTCGTTCTCCTTGCGGTCGAGGCCGTAGGCGAGAGCCGCCGCGGTCGGCTCGTTGACGATCCGCAGGACCTCCAGGCCGGCGATCTTCCCCGCGTCCTTGGTGGCCTGGCGCTGGGAGTCGTTGAAGTACGCGGGCACGGTGATGACCGCCTCGGTGATCTTCTCCCCCAGGAACTTCGAGGCGTCGTCCACCAGCTTGCGCAGCACGGCCGCGGCGATCTCCTCCGGCGCGTACAGCCTCTCGTGGATCTTGAAGCGGACGGCACCGTCCGGACCTGGGACGACGTCGAACGAGACGGCGTTCAGCTCGCTGGTGACCTCGTCGTAGCGGCGGCCGATGAAGCGCTTGGCCGAGTAGATCGTTCCCTTGGGGTTCAGGATCGCCTGACGGCGGGCAAGCTGCCCGACCAGGCGCTCACCGTTCTCGGTGAACGCCACGACCGACGGCGTCGTCCGCACCCCCTCGGCGTTGGGGATCACCGTGGGCTTGTCGCCCTCCATCGTGGCGATCACCGAGTTGGTGGTGCCGAGGTCGATTCCAACTGTTTTAGGCATGCTGATCTCCTGTGGACATGACGGCATCGCCGCCCCGATCCTCGGGCCCGGCCGCTCCACGCCCCGGTGAGTCCGGTGATCCAGGTGGCGGGCACGGCACGCCGGCGCGGGCCCTGCTCAGGGAGCGCCGATCAGATCTGTTGTGGCATCTGCGGGGGCATGCCCACGTTGAGCAGCCTGCGCGCCTCGGCGGCGTACGGGCTCTCCACCAGCACCTCGTAACGGTCGGCGACGATCGAGCTCGACGAAAGGAAGTCACGCTTGCCCCCGGTGAGCGCGTGACCGATCAGTCCGAAGATCGCTCCGGCCACGGCCCCCCAGATCAGGCCCCACAGGACCAGGACGAAGGGGAAGCGCCCCGGAGTGAAGATCGCGAAGAACAGGCCGATCAGCAGGCCGAACCAGGCACCGGCACCGGCCCCCATCCACGCGGCGCGAAGGTAGGTCAGCCGCCCGAGCACCCTCTCGACGAGCCGGAGTCCGACTCCGACGATCAGGGCGTGCTCGACCGGGAACTTCTGGTCGGAGAGCTGGTCCACGGCACGCTGGGCCTCGGCGTAGGCGCCGAAACCCGCCACCGTCTCATGGGCCTTCAAGGTGACATCCGATGGCATGGCACTTCCCTTCAACGGGTACCCGCGAAGTGGATCCTTACCCGCTCACCGTGCCTCTCGGGACGGCGCCCTCACATCCCCAGATCTGACAGTCTTGAAGCGCTCCCCACGGATGAATCCGGGGATTCCAGCCGTCCCAACCGTGCGGCTCTGCGCATGGTCGCGACGCTGTTGCTTGGCGGTTCACCTTCCGGCCCCGTTTAGGCGGGTTTCCACGCCCCAGCCCACGATCCCGTTCCGGGTGACGCGGGCTCCGCCCTCCCGGCGGTGAGTAACGGCCAAGGTTGCGAGCTTGGTTATCGCTCACGCGTTCGACCGCGACTGACTGTACCGGCGCGTGGTGAGCTGACGCAGCCGGTTCCGGTCAAACCACGCTCAGGCGCTGGAGCGCCTTCCCGCGCCGGGCTTACCCCCATAGCTGAAGCCAGGGGTCCGCGCCCGGCATCTCCGGTCGCCATCGTGGCACGTCCCCGCCCCCTGCCCCACCCACACCGCCATGGTCACTCAGGTCCCAGCCCGTGCCGGAAGGCGTACGTCACGGCCTGGGCGCGGTCCCGCAGCCCCGCCTTGGCGAAGAGGTTGTTGATGTGGGTCTTGACCGTCGCCTCGGAGACGAACAGCGCTCCGGCGATCTCCGCGTTCGAATGGCCCACCGCTATCAGTCGTAGCACCTCGCTCTCACGGCGGGTGAGCCCGTCGGGCAGGTCCGGCGCGCGGCGGTTCACGGTCACCGCCTCGGCCAGCCGCCGCTGGATGCCGGGGTCGAACTGGGCCTGTCCCTCGACCACGGTCGCGATGGCCGAGGCCAGGGACTCGGCGTCGGTGTCCTTGGTCAGGTAGCCCCGCGCCCCGGCACCCAGCGCGGCGAAGACCGACTCGTCGTCGGAGTACGTCGTCAGGACCACCACGTGGACCTCCGGGTGAGCCGCCCTGATCCTGCGGGTCGCCTCCACCCCGTCCATCCGGGGCATCCGCAGATCCATCAGGACCACGTCGGGCCCGAGCTCACCGACGAGCCGGACCGCCTCCCCGCCGTCGGCCGCCGCGCCGACGACCTCGACACCGGGCAGCAGCACCAGCCCCTCGCGCACCACCGTCTGATCGTCGGCCACCAGCACCCGCACGGTCACCTCGACACCCCCGCGTCCCTCGACTCCGCCCGTGCTCTGTGGCGTCTTCCCCGCCGAGGTGGAACCGTGCCGCGGCCACGCGCCGCCTCCCCCACCCCCGCATCGGGGCCCGCACCGGCGTGAACCGTCCACGGCGCGGTGCCCACCCCCGAGACGGCATCGCGCCGTGAGCGGCTCACGCCGGGACCCGCAGGAGGACCCTGAAGCCCTCCGTACCCGGCCTCGCGGCCAGTGACCCGCCGATCAGCTCGGCCCGCTCGCGCATCCCCACCAGCCCGTCCCCTCCCCCCGATGACGACAGCCGGCCCGGCGGGCCACCCGTGTCGCACACCTCCAGCTCACACCAGCCCTCGACGCGGCGCAGCGCCACCGAGACCGCGGCGCCCGGCGCGTGCTTGCGCACGTTCGTCAGTGCCTCCTGGGCGGTCCTGGCCACCGCCAGCCGGGCTCCGGCCTCCAGCGAGTCGAGGCTCCCGGTGACCGAGACCGTGCAGGGCGCCCCGGTCACCGACCGGAACTCCACAGCCAGCCGCTCCAGCCGCTCGGCCAGCGGCAACTCCTCCCCGCGCAGCCCGTCGAGCGCCCGGCGGGTCTCCTCCAGCCCGGTCCGCGCCAGGCGCACCGCCCGCTCGACCCGGTCGAGCGCCGCCGCCGGATCGTCGCCCCGCTCCAGCAGCAGCCGCGCACCCTCCAGATGGACGATCTGCGCCGACTGCGAGTGCGCCAGGATGTCGTGGACCTCCCTGGCCAGCCGCGCCCGCTCAGCGAGCACGGCCTCGCCCGCCCGCGCCTCGGCGAGTGCCGCTCCGTGCTCCCTGATCGTCTTCACATGCCGTCGGCTTCTCGGCCCTGAAGGGACCGAGCTTGCAGTTCCTCGCCGTACCTGGCAGGTACGGTTCAGACCGCGTCGTCGGCAGCGTGACTCACTGCCCTGTGCTTCCTCCCGGCCCTGAAGGACCGGGCTTCCGCGCTGTAGGTGTTTGGTGAAGGTGACCGGATGAGCCGCCTGATCCGCGCCGAGCTGTTCAAGGCCCGCGCGAGCCGCGTCACCTGGATCCTCGTCGCGCTGGCCCCCCGCTGTGCGTACTCTGGGCGGGGCTGATGGTCGCGACGGCGGAGTCGGGCGGCGCGACGGCGCCGCAGATCGAGAACGTCTACAACATGGCCCAGCAGTCCTATGTCTTCGCCCTGATCCTCGGTGTCCTGGGCATGGCCGGGGAGAACCGCCACCAGACGATCACCTGGCAGTTCCTGGTCACCCCCCGGCGGGAGAGGGTGGTGGGGGCGAAGCTGGCCGCGTACGGGATCGTCGGGCTGCTCGTCGGCACGGTGTCGGCACGGTGTCGGCGCTGGTCACGCCGGCGGCGGGCCTGGTCATGCTCGGCCTGGCCGGTCATCCCGCCTGGACTCCACGGGTGCCGGTGGTACTGCTCGGCTCGGTGCTCAGTGTCGTCCTGTACGGCCTGCTCGGAGTGGGCCTCGGAGCTCTGCTCCGCAACCAGGTCGCGGCGGTGGCGGTGGCGCTGGCCTGGTTCATGTACGCCGACTACCTGCTCACCATGCCGCTGCCCGGCCTGGGCCGGTGGCTGCCGACCGGGGCGGCCCGCGCCCTGGGCGGCATGAACATGCGGGGCGGTGAGCTGCTGCCCGCCTGGGGCGGCGGGCTGCTGTTCGCCGGCTATGTCGTGGTGATCGTGCTGGCCGCCCGCGCGCTGACGCTCCGCCGCGACATCACCTGATCTCGCCGTACACCGACGCGGGTGCGGGCGGAGGGAGCGTCAGGACATGACCTCGCGGACGGCGGCGTGGGCCGCGTCGCGCATCATGCCGTGCAGCATCGCGTTGGACTCCCGCTCCGTCCGCACCTCGACGATGCGCAGCCCCTCACCGCGCAGCGCCTTCACCAGCTGGCCCGGCTCGTTCACGAAGGTGTACGGCGTGCCGGTGGCGGCTGCCACGTAGCCCAGGTCCACCCCGTGCGTGGTGCCGAAGATCCGCTCGAAGGGGTCGCGGAGCGTGGCCTGGGGAAGCAGCGAGAAGATCCCGCCGCCGTCGTTGTTCACCACGACCAGGCAGAGGTCGGGGCGGGGCTCGCGAGGGCTGAGGACCAGCCCGTTCTGGTCGTGCAGGAAGGTCAGATCGCCCATCAGGGCGTAGGAGGGGCCGTTGTGGGCGAGGGCCGCACCCATCGCGGTCGACACGACGCCGTCGATTCCCGCCGCTCCCCGGTTGGCCAGGATCCGCAGTCCCCGCCGGGAGCGCATCGCCTGGTCCAGGTCGCGGATCGGCATGGAGGAGCCGGAGAACAGCAGGGACCCGTTGGGCAGCGCGTCCACCAGGTCGCGGGCCAGGCGCGGCTCGCTGAGCCCGGCCCCGTCCAGCACGTCGTCGATCGCGGTCCTGGCCGCCGTCTCGGCGCGACGCCAGGAGTGCAGCCACGTGTCGTCGCCCGCCGGGATCGGGATCTCCACCACCTGGGCGGCCTGGGTGGCCGAGCGGGTCGGGTCGGGCCAGCGGGTCATGTCGGCGGCGACCACGATGTGCTCGTCCGCGTGACTCAGCCAGTTGAGCAGCGGCCGTGACAGCCCGGGACGGCCCAGGGTGACCACCACGTCCGGCCGGTGCCGGTCGGCGAACTCCGGGGTGCCCAGGAGGAAGTGGTAGGTGGACATCGCGTGGTCGCCGTAGCGGGCACCGCCGTTGGGCTCCGACAGGACGGGCCACCCGGCCATGCCCGCCGCCGCCACGTATCGGCGCACGTTGGTCGCGCCGTCACCGACGACGAGCACGCCCCGCCGGGTCGGCGGCAGGTGCAGCGCCACCGACGGGGAGCCCACTCTGGCGCGGATCCACGGCCCCGGCGCGTCGCTCTCCAGGGACTCGCACCAGGAGAGGTCGCCGTCAGGGATCAGCGGCTCCCGGAAGGCCACGTTGAGGTGGACCGGGCCCGGGTCGTAGGGGCCCAGCGCGCGCTGGTAGGCGCGACAGGCCAGCGACCGCCAGTAGGCGACCTGCCCCGGCCGCTCCTCGGGCACGCCGACCTCGCTGAACCAGCGGACGGCCGTGCCGTACAGCTTGATCTGGTCGACGGTCTGGCTCGCGCCGGTGTCGCGCAGCTCGGGCGGGCGGTCGGCGGTGAGCACCAGCAGCGGCACCCCCGACTCGTGCGCCTCGATGACGGCCGGATGGAAGTTGGCCGCCGCGGTGCCGGAGGTGCAGATCAGCACGACCGGCCGCTCACTGCGGCGGGCCAGCCCCACCGCGAGGAAGGAGGCCGAGCGCTCGTCCACCCGCACGTGCAGCCGGATACGGCTGTCGGCGTGCACGGCGAGGGCGAGCGGCGCCGAGCGCGACCCCGGCGCGAGCACCACGTCCGTGACACCGCAGCGGGCGAGCTCGTCGACCAGCACGGTCGCGAGCGCGGTCGCGGGATTCACGCATCGCCTCCTTAACTCCGCACCCGGGGGTAGGTCCATCCCGAGGCGCGCGAAACCGACCTCGCCTACGCGGGACGGCGCGCCTCGGGACCGGCCCCGTTCGGATCTTCGCTGCCCCTAGGGGCGGCGCGGGAACCTGCCGAAGTCGGGGGCGCGCTTCTCCTTGAAGGCGTCGCGGCCCTCCTGCGCCTCCTCGCTCATGTAGTAGAGCAGGGTGGCGTCGCCGGCGAACTGCTGCATCCCGGCGGCGCCGTCGGTCACCGCGTTCAGCGCGCCCTTGAGCATGCGCAGCGCCAGCGGCGACTTCTCCAGCATCTCCCTGGCCCACCTGACCGTCTCGGCCTCAAGCTCGGCGAGCGGGACGACCGCGTTGACCAGACCCCAGTCCAGGGCGGTCTGCGCGTCGTACTGGCGGCAGAGGTACCAGATCTCGCGGGCCCGCTTCAGGCCCACGGTCTCGGCCAGCAGCCAGGAGCCGTAGCCGCCGTCGAAGGAGCCGACCTTGGGACCGGTCTGGCCGAAGACCGCGTTGTCGGCGGCGATGGACAGGTCGCAGCACACGTGCAGCACGTGGCCGCCGCCGATGGCGTAACCGGCGATCATCGCGATGACCGGCTTGGGGCAGCGGCGGATCTGGACCTGCAGGTCCAGCACGTTGAGCCTGCCCACGTGCGGGGTGGACTTGTCGACGTAGCCGTCGTCACCGCGGATCTTCTGGTCGCCGCCGGAGCAGAAGGCCCTGTCGCCCGCGCCGGTGAAGATGATCACACCGACCTCGGAGTCCTCCTGGGCGGCGTTGAAGGCCTCCTTGAGCTCGAAGAGCGTGGTCGGGCGGAACGCGTTGTGCCGCTCCGGACGGTTGATCGTGATCTTGGCGATGCCCTCGCCGGTCTCGTAGACGATGTCCTCGTACTGACCGGACCTCTTCCAGTCGACCGCACCGTCCCGCTCGGGAGTCGTCTCCGCCGCCACCTGCTCGTCCGCGCCCGGCTCGACTCTCTCCGTGCCCACGATTGCTTCGCCCCCTCCGCTGCGCCGGGGCCGTCCCCGGCCGTTGTCCGGCTTTCGGCACTAACCTTACGACTGTGATGACCATTCCTGTGCACGAGGAGTGGCTTTCCGTGCAACGAGAACTGCATGCCGTGGTGTCCGCGGCGGGTCCGGAGCTGTTCCGGGCCGTCGGCTCGGCACTGGACGGCCAAGGCCCGGCCATCCTGCCTCTGTCCCCCGCCCTGCCCGCCCCTGCGTTGCGGGCGACGCTGGAGGCCCTGCGCCCGACCCACGTCGACGGGGTCCGCCGCGAGGACGGCGTCGGCGTGCCCGCCGAGGTGGCGGTGGTCATCGCCACCAGCGGTTCGACCGGCACCCCGAAGGGCGTGCAGCTGTCGGCCGAGGCGCTGAGGGCTTCGGCGTCGGCCTCGCTGCGGCGCCTGGACGCGGGGGCGGGCGAGCGCTGGCTCTGCTGCCTGCCCCCCTCCCACGTGTCCGGCCTGCAGGTTCTGGTGAGGGCGCTACTGGGCGGGACCGAGCCGATCACGCATGAGGGGTTCTGCCCCGAGGCGGTGCTCACCAGCGGTGCCGACCACGTCTCGCTGGTGCCCACCCAGTTGCGCCGCCTGCTCCACGCGGATCTGTCGGTGTTCAAGACGATCCTGCTCGGCGGTGCCGCCGCTCCCCCCGACCTGCTCGACGCGGCCCGCGCGGCCGGCGCACGGGTGGTCACCACGTACGGCATGAGCGAGACCTGCGGCGGGTGCGTCTACGACGGCGAGCCCCTCGACGGGGTGGGGGTCGGCATCGGCGGCGACGGCCGGATCCGTCTGAGCGGGCCGGTGCTGTTCTCCGGCTACCGGCTCCAGCGCGGCCTCACCGAGGCCGCGCGCGACGGTGACTGGTTCCTCACCTCGGATCTGGGCGCCCTGGATGACGGGCGGCTGCGCGTGCTGGGGCGGGCCGACGACGTCATCAACACCGGGGGCGAGAAGGTCGTCGCCGCGGCGGTGGCCGCCGCGCTGGCCGAGCATCCCGCGATCATCGACGTCGCCGTGGTCGGCCGCCCCGATCCCGAGTGGGGCGAACGGGTGGTGGCCTTCGTCGTTTCGCAGGCCCCGCCGTCCCTGGCCGAGTTGCGCGCCTTCGCCAAGGAGCGGCTACCCGCCTACGCGGCTCCCGCCGAGCTGATCATAATGACCGAAATACCGCTTTTGGCCAACGGCAAGCCGGACCTGGAAACTCTCCGTTATGGTCGTGACCGGGAACCGTGGAGACGCTGTCACACGTCCAAGGGATAGCCGAAGCAGGAGGACAATCTCATGAACGTCACCCGCAAGACATGGGTCTCGGCTGGAGTCGTGAGCCTGGTCCTGGCCGGCGGCATCTCCGTCACGGCGGCCGCCGCGGCGGGAGGCATCGGGAAGGGCGAGCCGGTGCCGGTCGCTCCGCACGACCCCGCCCCGTCCTCGTCCCGGGGCGGCCCGCCCTCACAGGAGCCGTCACCGACGGCACCGCCCCCGTCCTCGGAGGGCTATGTGCTCTCCGAGAAGGTCAACCCGGATCCGGAGAAGGTCGTCGGCTACTGGACGGAGCACCGTATGGAAGAGGCCGAGCCCTTCCCGATGCCCATGGTCGAGGGCCCTCTTGACGTGATCGAGGATTCCTCGGACGTGACCGAATAGGGCCCTACCAGGCACTCGTACACGGGTGGATCGCCGAGAGGACGGTCCACCCATCATATTTTCCGAGTCAAGTCGGGAACAGAAAGTTCTTGGCTGTGGTTATTGGTACTGGTGCGCCGAGCGGCCCCAGGCCGCCCCACCCGAAGACTGAAAACCGTAATCAGACGACTCCGTGATGGAGGAGGTGTCCTCATGCCCCCGACCGCCGTGGCGGCCTCATCTGAAGCCCCGACGACCCTCGAACAGCTCATTGACCGAGGGCGAGTTCAGGGCCACCTTTCACTCGCGGAGCTGCGTCACGCCTTCGCCGAGGCGGGCATCAGCCCCACCGAGGGCAGGTCGATCCTGCGAGAGCTCACCGAGTCCGGCGTCAGCCTGGCCGCCGAGAACGAGCCCGTGCTCTCCCCTGCCACCGCCAAGGCGGCGAAGACCACCACCCGCAAGAGCACCGCCCGCAAGGCGAAGCCCGCACCCGCGAAGAAGGCGCCGGCCAAGACCGAGACCGTGGCCAAGGGCAAGGACGCCGCGGCGGAGGCGGACGACGAGTGGAACCCCCCGGAGGAGATGGAGGCCGAGACGGAGACCGAATCGACCTTCGACCTGGACGACCACTCCTCCGTCATGGGCGACTCCGTGCACACCTATCTGAAGTCGATCGGCCGCCGCACCCTGCTCACCGCCGCCCAGGAGGTCGAGCTGGCCAAGCGCATCGAGGCCGGCCTGTACGCCGAGTCCAAACTGGAGGCCGAGCCGGGCCTGTCCGCGGTCATGCGCGACGACCTGGAGTGGATCGCCGAGGACGGCCGCCGGGCCAAGGACCACATGCTGGAGGCCAACCTCCGTCTGGTCGTCTCCGTGGCCAAGAAGTACACGGACCGGGGCATGGCCCTGCTCGACGTGGTCCAGGAGGGCAATCTCGGCCTGATCCGCGCGGTGGAGAAGTTCGACTACACCAAGGGCTACAAGTTCTCCACCTACGCCATGTGGTGGATCCGCCAGGCCATCCAGCGCGGCTTCGCCGACTCGGCCCGCACCATCAGGCTGCCGGTGCACGTGCTGGAGATGCTCTCCAAGCTGTCGCGCATCGAGCGCGACATGCACCAGCGCCTGGGCCGCGAGCCCACGCCGGACGAGCTTGCCGTCGAGCTGGACAAGACTCCCGACCAGATCGAGGAGCTGCTGCGCACCAGCCGCCAGCCGATCAGCCTCAACGCCACCATCGGCGAGGACGGCGAGACCACCATCGGTGACCTCATCGAGGACATCGACTCGCCCGAGGCCTCGGAGGTCGTCGACCGCCAGCTGCTGGGCGAGCAGTTGCGCGGTGTGCTCGGCAACCTCTCCCCGCGGGAGGCCAAGATCATGGCCTTGCGCTTCGGTCTCATCGACGGTAAGCCCCACACCCTCGACGAGATCGGCAAGCACCTAGGCCTGACCCGCGAGCGCATCCGCCAGCTGGAGAAGGAGTCGCTCTCCAAGCTCCGCCACCCCAGCAACACACGCCCGCTGCTCGACTGGGCCAGCTGACCCGCCCCGAAGGGCGCCCCCGCGAGACCTCCCGGTCCGTGAGGGCGCCCTTCGCCGTCTCCTGGGCCGCCGCGAGGGGGCCGGCGGATCAGCCGCCCATCACGGCGGCAAGGCTCCTGGGGCGCATGTCGGTCCAGGAACCCTCGACGTAGGCCAGGCACCCGGCGCGGGAGTCCTCACCGTGGGCGACCTCCCAGCCCGCGGGGACGCCGGCGAACGCGGGCCACAGCGAGTGCTGGCCCTCCGCGTTCACCAGCACCAGGAACGGCGCGCTCTCGTCGTCGAACGGATTGGTCATCGAGTACCTCCAGCGGGAACATCCCGGGCCTCCGGCCCGGAGATCGGAATCGGGTGCCCCTCTCGGGGAGGGGGAGGCGAGCGACGCGAACGGAGGTCACCCGCCGGGCGGACGGGTTCCCCCTCCCGGATCCAGGGATCCGGGAGGGGACGAAGGGTCACTTGACGCTTTCGGAGAACACCTGGCCACGGCGCCGAACGAGTGACCGGGGGACTCCTGAGACAGGTTTTAATTAGGAAAGCCTAACCTAAAATCCACCTTATTGACGCAGGCGTCAAGCGGCATATCATCATGACCAGATCACATTTCACATCTACTGACATCCCCTGACGTATGGGGCAAGTGAGGTAAGGCTAACCTAAACTTTTTGGTGAGGTGTATGTGACCAACAGGCAAGACCATCCTGGCCTCCCCGGGACGGTGGCCCTTGTAACGGGCGCCGCGGGAGGCATCGGAGCCGCCGTCGCGACGGCTCTCGCCCGCGCCGGGATGATTGTGGCCGGAGTCGATGTGCGCGACGGACCCTGGGAGAGCCGGCCAGAGCCGATCGCCCGCCACCTGGCCGACGTCAGGGACCCCGGCCAGGTTGACGCCGTCGTCAGCAGGATCGAGAACGAACTGGGCCCCATCGGCGTCCTGGTCAACGTCGCGGGCGTACTGCGTACCGGCGCGGTGACCGATCTGAGCGCCGACGACTGGGAACACGTGTTCGCGGTGAACGCCGGCGGGGTCTTCCACACCCTCCGCGCCGTGACCCGCCACATGATCCCCCGCGGCCGCGGAACGGTCGTCACCGTGGCCTCCAACGCCGCGGGCGTACCGCGCGTCGGCATGGCGGCATACGCGGCCTCCAAGGCCGCCGCGGTCATGTTCACCCGATGCGCCGGGCTGGAACTCGCCCGCCACGGCATCCGCTGCAACGTGGTCTCACCCGGATCGACGGACACCGCGATGCAGGCGGGGCTCGACCCCCGCACCGTACTTGAGGGAGATCCGTCCTCCTACCGCGTGGGCATTCCGCTGGGCCGGCTGGCCGACCCCTCGGACATCGCCGAGGCGGTGCTGTTCCTCGCCTCGGACCGTGCCCGGCACATCACCATGCAAGACCTGTACGTGGACGGCGGCGCCACGCTCCGGGCCTGAGATCCCCCGAAAGGTCAGCTTTGACTATCGCATACGAGGCGATCAGCGCCACCGAACTCCTCGACGAATACCGGCCAGGCTCCTCATCGATCTTCTCCTCCCCCCGGCACACCCTCCTCGCCGGAGGCGTCGCCGCCGTGCTGCCACCCGTGCGCACCCTGCGGGAACTGGCCCAGAGCGTACGCGGGCACGGCGACCTGATCCTCGGTGCGGTCCCATTCGACGACCCCGCCTCGGCGCACCTGGTCACCCCCCTGCGCACCCGCTGGGCCGACCCCTTCCTACCCGGCGAGCCGCCACGCAGGGAGAGCACACGACCATGGCGGATCACCCCCGTCCCCACACCCGCGGGCCACCTGGAAGGCGTCCGGCGGGTACTGGAACTGCTCCGCACCGGATCGGTGGAGAAGGTGGTACTGGCCAGGTCCCTGGAACTGACGAGGCCCGAACCCGCCGACGTCGCCTCGATGGTCCGACGCCTGGCGGTACGCGATCCGCACGGCCACGTCTTCGCCATCGACCTGCCTGGCGGACGGATCCTGGTGGGCGCCAGCCCCGAACTACTGGTCTCCAGGGACGGCCCCGCCGTCGTCGCCAACCCACTGGCCGGCTCGGCCGCGCGCAGCGCCGACCCCGCGGAGGACCGCCGCCGGGCGGCGGCGCTTCTCTGCTCGGCCAAGGACCAGCACGAGCACGCGGTCGTGGTCCAGGCCGTGGCCGCCGCACTCGCCCCGCACTGCCGGGCACTGAGCGTCCCATCCGAGCCGTCACTGATCTGCACCTCGACCATGTGGCACCTGTCCAGCAAAATCACCGGCCGGCTCGCCGACCCCCGGACCACCTCCCTCGACCTGGCCGTCGCCCTGCACCCGACCCCCGCGGTCTGCGGCACCCCCACCGCCGCGGCACGCGCCGCCATCACCGGTATCGAACCCTTCGACCGGGGCTTCTACAGCGGCATGGTCGGCTGGTGCGACACCTCGGGCAACGGCGAATGGGCGGTGGCCATCCGCTGTGCCGAGGTGACCGGCGCGGGCATCCGGCTGTTCGCCGGCGGCGGGATCGTGGCGGGCTCGGTCCCCGAAGAGGAACTGGCCGAAACCTCCGCCAAGTTCCGCACCCTCCTGCACGCCCTCGGCCTGGACCTGGACTCCGACCCCTGCCCCGGAGAGAGACCGGAGAGGTGACGAGGCCGACCCGGCCGCCCGGCGCCGGTCATCCGGCCGTGCCGAAGACCCTCCCGCCGAGGCGGGACCGGCCACGGGAGCGATCCCCGACCGGCTCCCGCTCGCGAAGACCCAGCCGAACCACCACCGCCAAGGCACACAGGACGAACTCGCGCTCCCGGCGACCCCCCGTACGCGTCGAGACGTCGAGCACAAGGTAAGAAGGAGAGGCAGCCGTGGCCATACCCACCATCACCCCCTATCCGATGCCCCGCGAGGACGAGATGCCGGTCAACCGCGTCTCCTGGACACCGGACGCCCGCCGGGCGGTGCTGCTCGTCCACGACATGCAGAACTACTTCGTCAACGCGTTCGCGCCGGGAACCTCACCGATCGTGGAACTGGTCTCGGCGATCACCGGCCTCCGCGAGACGGCCTGGCGACTCGGCATCCCGGTGGTCTACTCGGCCCAACCGGGCGGACAGACCTCGGCACAGCGTGGCCTGCTGGAGGACTTCTGGGGAGCAGGGGTGGGTGCCGACCCCGGCGCCCAGGAGATCGTCACCGCGCTCACCCCGGGCCCGGCCGACATCCGGCTCACCAAGTGGCGCTACAGCGCCTTCCACCGCACCCCGCTCCGTGAACTGCTCGCCGAGCAGGGCCGCGACCAGCTCATCGTCACCGGCATCTACGCCCACATCGGCTGCCTGATGACGGCCTGCGACGCCTTCATGGGAGACGTCGAGGTGTTCTTCGTCGCAGACGGGGTGGCCGACTTCTCCGCCGAACACCACCGAATGGCCCAGACCTACGCGGCCGAGCGGTGCGCGGCGGTCCTGGCCGCCGTCCGCGTCCAGCGACTGCTCACCGCCTCCGCCGCACACGCCGCCCGGGGGGGCGGGCGGGTCCGCCGGGGGCGCGGGGGGGGGCCGGCCCCCCCGCGGGGGGGTGGGGGGTGGACCACGGGGGAATAACCCGACGAAAAAAAAAAAAAAGGATTTGGGGGGTTTGGTGTTGTTTT
>NZ_JBFAOJ010000070.1:0-52245 GCF_040675205.1 Streptosporangium sp. NPDC049644
CTGGCCCGGTTTGAGCTTTGCCAAGTCGGCTGCCCGGAAGCTGACATGGCCGGTATTGAGGTCCGTACCGGGTTACGCCGGCCCGCGCCCCAGCGGCTCAGCGGGAGACGACGAAGATCGCGACGGTGGTGCAGCTTCCGCCGATGTTGAGGGTGAGAGCGGTGCGCGCCCCCTCCACCTGGCACTCCCCCGCCTCTCCGGTGACCTGGTGGGCGGCGTCCAGGAGCATGCGGGCGCCCGTCGCGCCGACGGGGTGGCCGAGGCCGATGAGCCCGCCGGAGGGGTTGACCGGCAGCGGCCCGTCGCGCTCGATCACGCCCTCCTCGATCGCCCGGTGTGCCTGGCCCGGCGGGGTCAGCCCGAGGTGGTCCAGCGCCGCGTACTCGGTGATCGTGAAGCAGTCGTGCGTCTCGATCACGTCGAGGTCGTCCGGGCCGGCGACGCCCGCGCGCCGGTAGGCGTCGAGGGCCGCCTGCCGCAGGTGCGGGAAGAGGTAGGGCCGCCCTTCGGCGAGTGCGAGCTTGTCGGCCAGCAGCATGGGCGCGCTGCGGTGCCCCCAACCGGTGATCTTCGGCAGGTCGTCCGCCGACCGGCCGTGGCGGCGCGCGTACTCCCTGGCGTACCGGGGCGAGGCGAGCAGCACACTCGCCGCGCCGTCGGTGATGCGGCCGCAGTCGTACTTGCGCAGCCGGCCCTCCACCGGGGGGTTGAGCACGTCGTCCGGGCCGAAGCACCCGTCGGGGAAGGACCAGCCGCGGGTCTGGGCCAGCGGGTTGCGCAGGCCGTTGCCGTGGTTGATCTCGGCGATGCGGGCGAGGTTCGCGCCGAGGCGCTCGCCGTCGAGGCCGTCCCGCTCGGCGACCACGTCGGCGAGCTCGGCGAACAGGCTGGGCCAGGGGAAGGCGGCGCCGACCGCCTCACGCCCGACCCAGGCGGCCGAGCCCAGGTGCTGGGCCGCCTCCTGGGCGCCGACACCGCGCATCAGTTCCACGCCGGTCACCAGGGCCAGGTCGTAGCGCCCCGCCTCGATGTCGGCCATCGCGGCCAGGGCCGCCACGCTGCCCGAGGCGCACGCGGCCTCGTGCCGGGAGGTGGGCAGCATCGCCCAGGCCGGGTCGATGGCGGCGACCATGCCGCCGAGCTGCGCCTGACCGCAGAACAGCTCGGCCGCGAGGTTGCCGACGTGCGCCACCTCGACCTCCGCCGGGTCGATCCCGGTGTCCGCCAACGCGCCGAGCGCGCTCTCCCGCAGCAGGTCGTAGACGCCGAGCCCCTCCTTCGTCCAGTTGCGGGCGAAGTCGGTCTGGTGTCCGCCGAGCACGTGGACGGTCATCAGGCCGTCTCCCAGGCCGAGCGCAGGTCGCGCTTGAGCAACTTACCGACCGGGTTGCGGGGCAGCGATTCGGCCACCTCCAGCCGCTCGGGCAGCTTGTAGGAGGCGATGCGGCGCTCCTTGAGGTAGTCCACCAGTTCCTCCAGGGTGACCTGCTCGCCCGGGCGGGGGACGACGAACACGCAGGCCTTCTCGCCGAGAACCGCGTCGGGGTAGCCCACGCAGGCGACGTCGGCCACCTTGGGGTGCCCGGCCAGCAGCGACTCGATCTCGGCCGGCGCGATGTTCATGCCGCCCCGGATGATCACGTCCTTGGCACGGTCCACATAGCGCAGGTACTGCCCGGCGTCCCCGGCCAGTTCGAACACGTCACCGGTGTGCAGCCAGCCGTCCTCGTCGACCGACTCGCGGGTGGCCGTGCCGGCCAGGTAGGCGGAGAACACCGTCGGACCGCGCATCAGCAGTTCCCCGGGCCGGCCGGGCTCGGTGATCTCCTCCCTGGTGGCGACGTCGACCAGCCGGGTCCGGGTCCCGGCGAGCACCGGGCTGGGGTAGTCCACGCCGGGCAGCCCGGGGCGCGGGAAGAAGCGGGCGCGCTCGACCGGGTCGGGGATCGACACCGGGTCCGACAGCATCGCGACGCCCTCGTTGGAGCCGAAGAAGTTGATGACGGCGATGCCGTACTGCTCCTGCCAGCCCTGCACCATCGACGGCGGGAGCGGCGCGGAGCCGGAGCCGACGCGGGTCAGCGACGAGATGTCGGTGGCCGCCAGCACCTCCTTGCGCTGCAGCAGCATGGTCAGCAGCGCCGGCGGCACCAGGGTGTAGGTGACCTTCTCCGCGGCGATCTGGCCGAGGAAGACCGGCAGGTCGAACGGCTGGTGCTGCACCAGGGTGCAGCCGGAGATCAGCCAGGGCAGGAGGACGCCGGCGATGCCCGCCATGTTCACCATCGGGAAGGGGTTGAGCACGATGTCGTCGCCGGTGAGCTTCGGCGCGGCGGTGCAGATCCGGGCGGTGGCCAGCCAGTCGTGGTGGCAGCGAGGCACCCCCTTCGGGGTGGCCTCGGTACCGGAGGTCCAGCAGATCGTCAGGCATTCGCCCGGGTCGACGGTCAGCTCCGCGAGGTACGCCGCCAGCGCGTCCGCGTCGCCGCGCGCCTCCTCCAGCGGGACCAGGCCGTCGGCGACACCGTCGCCCCAGGCGGCCACCGTGTGCAGCCCGTCGAGGTCGGCGGCCATGTCGCGGACGATCTCGGCGTTGGGTCTGTCGCCGATGCGGGTCGCGGTGACGAAGGCGCGGGCGCCGGCCAGCCGCAGCAGCTGGGACAGCTCGTACTCGCGGTACTGGACGGGGAAGGGCGTGACGACGACGCCGATCCGGAAGGCCGCGAAGAAGGTGACGCACAACTCGACCGTGTTGGGTATCTGGACGGCCAGCACGTCGCCGTGGCGAAGGCCCCGCTCCAGCAACACCGCCGCCACCCGGTCGACCTCGGCGTCGAGCTCGCGCCAGGTGAGCCTGCGTGGTCTCCCGCCGGTCAGCTCGGCTTTGTTGGGCGCGTCGACGACGGCGAGCGCGTCCGGACGCGCCGCCACCTGACCACGCAGCAGCGCGTCGACGGTGTCGTCGGTCCAGAGCCCGGACCGCGTGTAGTGGTCGACACGGCTCGGCGGATGGAGCCTTCGAGGGGTCATCGGGTCTCCCCTTGGCATGGAACTGATGATGTGACGACAGACACTATGAAAAGAGAAGTCAGGGGTCAATAGCACCGGCTTCTTTCGGAGCGCCCGGTCGACCTTTCTGAGCGCCCGGTTCACCCGAGGTGGCCGGTCCCCGAGGTGAGCGTGCCGAGGCCTTCGGGCAGGGCGTTCACCGAGCCGGTCGCCGAGGTCCCTCCGCGAGCACGAGTGACGGGCCGACCGCGCCGGGAGACGGCCGCTACGCGCACGGTCCCGCCGTGCTCGCCACGCTCATCCGCGCGAACGCGGATCGGTTCGCCTGGAGCCGGTACGGCTCGGCGGAACGGCGCAGCGAGATGCGTTCGAGGGCTGGAGCCGAGTTCGCCGCGGACCCGGCCGAGAGGGCCGGTCGTACGCCTGCCGCACCTCGCCGGTACCGCCCCTCAGCCGAGGACGGCGTCCAGCAGGAGGGAGCCCGCGCCGAGGAGGGCGGCATCGGGGCCGCCACGGGTGACGGCGATCTCCAGGTCGCGGGTGGCCAGCGGGAGGCAGCGCTCGTAGACGGCGGCGCGGATGGAGGAGATCAGCGGCTCGGCGGTGGAGAGGCTGCCGCCGACGACGATGGCGTCGGGATTGAGGAAGTTGACCAGGACGGTGAGCACCTCGCCGATGAGGCGGCCCGCGTTCCTGACCAGGGCGGTGGCCTCGGGCACGCCGTCCTCGACCAGGGCGACGACGTCACCCGGGCGTCGCGTCGCGATGCCGAACTCGGACAGAGCGCCCATGAGCGCGGCACCGCTCGCGTAGGCCTCCAGGCAGTCGGGGTGGCCGCACGAGCACATGGTGGAGGAGTCGGCCCTGACCCGGACGTGGCTGATGTCGCCGGCCGCCCCCCTGCCCCGGTGCAGGCGGCCGTCGACGATCACGCCGCACCCTATGCCGCTGCCGGCCTTCAGCACCATGAGGTTGTCGCACCCTGGCCACGAGCGGGCCTCACCGACGGCCAGGAGGTTGGCGTCGTTCTCGACGAGCACCGGCAGGTCATAGTGCGCGCCGAGATGCTCGGCGACGGGGAAGTTGTGCCAGCCGGGCATGCGCGAGGGGGACACCACCCGGCCGCTGGCGGGATCGACGGGGCCGGGCATGCCGGTGCCGACGCCGCGCAGCGGGACGCCGGGCGGGCCGTGGGTCAGCAGTAGCTCGTCGAACGAGGCGGCCATCCAGTCGAGGGTCGCCTCGGGGCCGAGCGCTATGTCGCAGGCGCGCTCCTCGACGACGAGGGGGGCGCCGCTGAGGTCGAGCAGGCCGAGGCGCGCGTGGTGCGCCCCGAGGTCGGCCACCGCGAGCAGGCCGGCGGTCGGGCTGACCCGCAGCCGCCGGGGCCGGCGCCCACCCCTGGAGGTGCCCGACCCCTCCTCGACGAGAAGCCCGGCGTCGATCAGCTCCTCGACGCGCAGGGAGACGCTCGACGCCGCCAGGCCGGAGATGCGGGCCAGCTGGGCGCGCGACTCGGCATGGCCGGTGGCGACGAGACGCAGAAGATCGCCCTGCGCTCCCCGCACCGGCAGCCGCTCTTTGCCTGACATGGACTAGAGGAATACCACGTCTGTACTTACTACGGCAACGTGTTGACTTCCGTAAGAATCATCTATTACCTTCCGCTTTGTCTTCGATTTCGAAGGAAGATGGCAATGATTCAGGTCAAAGGGTTGAACAAGTGGTTCGGTGAACATCACGTGCTGCGCGACATCGACCTTGATGTGGCGCGGGGCGAGGTCGTCGTGGTGGTCGGCCCCTCGGGGTCGGGCAAGTCCACGCTGTGCCGCTGCCTCAACAGGCTGGAGCCCGCCGGGTCCGGAGACATCCTCGTCGACGGTGTACCCGCCCCCGTGGAGGGCCGGGAACTGGCCAGGCTCCGGGCCGACGTCGGCATGGTGTTCCAATCGTTCAACCTCTTCCAGCACAAGACCGTGCTGGAGAACATCGTGCTCGCGCCGATGAAGGTCCGGGGCGAATCCCGCGCCGAGGCCGAGGCGTCGGCGCGGGAACTGCTGGCGCGCGTCGGCATCGCCGAGCAGGCGGGAAAACTGCCCGCACAGCTGTCCGGTGGGCAGCAGCAGCGGGCCGCCATCGCCCGCGCGCTGGCCATGCGGCCCAAGGTGATGCTCTTCGACGAGCCCACCTCCGCACTCGACCCGGAGATGGTCGGTGAGGTGCTGGACGTGATGGTCCGTCTCGCCGCCGACGGCATGACCATGGTCGTCGTCACCCACGAGATGGGCTTCGCCCGCAGGGCCGCCGACCGCGTGGTCTTCATGGACGCCGGCCAGATCGTCGAGACGGGCGAGCCCGGCGCCTTCTTCGAGGCTCCTCGGACAGACAGGGCCAGGGACTTCCTGGCCAAAGTTCTCACGCACTGATCGAAAAGGATGGTGGGCCCGATGGTGTCCATGAAGCGGCTGGCCGCTGTCGCCGCTGTGTCCGTGCTCGGCCTCTCGGCCTGCGCCGGCACGGACTCGGGAAGCCCGGCCGTACCGGGTGAGGTCAAGGGCGGCGACCTGATCGCCTCGATGCCGGTCGCGGCCGCCGCGGACATCCTGCCCGGCTCCACGATGGAGAAGATCAAGCAGCGCGGCGAGCTGATCGTCGGCGGGTCGCTCGACGCGCCGCTGCTGTCGCAGCAGAACCCGACGACCGGCGAGGTCGAGGGGTTCGACGCGGACATGGGCAAGGCGCTCGCCAAGTACATCATCGGCGAGCCCAAGGTGAAGATCGTCAACTCCGCCTCGGAGACCCGCGAGGCGCTGCTCGGCAACGGCACCGTGGACGTCGTCTTCCAGACCTACACGATCACCCCGGAGCGGGCCGAGCAGGTCTCCTTCGCCGGGCCGTACTACTCCTCCGGACTGAGCCTCGCGGTCAGGAAGGGCACCACGGGCATCACCAGGCCCGAGGACCTGAACGGCAAGACCGTCATCGCCGGAGCCAACACCCCGGCCATCCCGGCGATCAAGAAGCTCGCCCCGCAGGCCAAGATCGTGACGTTCGGCAGCGACCCCGAGTGCATGCAGGCCCTCAAGCAGGAACGCGGCGACGCCTACGTCCAGGATGAGACGCTCCTGGTCGCCAACGCGCAGAAGGACCCCTCGGTCCAGGTCGTCGGCAGCCCGTTCACCACCGACCCGTACGGCATCGGCCTCAAGCACGGTGACGACCAGTTCAAGAAGTTCGTCAACGACTGGCTGAAGAAGATCCAGGCCGACGGCCTCTGGCAGAAGACCTGGAAGCAGTCTCTCGGCACGGTCGTGCAGGGCGAGGCTCCCACCCCGCCGCAGATCGGATCGGTGCCGGGGTCCTGATGTCCGCCCTCCTGGATCACCTGCCCGAACTCTGGCAGGGGCTGGTCGTGACCCTCCAGCTGACCGCGGCGTCCTTCGCCGGCGCCGCGCTCGTGGGGTTCGCGATCACCGCCATGCGGGTCAGCCCGGTCGGCGTCCTGCGCGGGATCGGCACGGCCTATGTGGAGACCTTCCAGAACCTGCCGCTGCTGGTGCTGCTGGTGCTCGCCGTCTTCGGCCTGCCCGAGATCGGCCTCAAGGCCGACCTGCTGGTGACGGCCATGATCGTCATCGCGCTCTACGAGGCCGCCTACATCGCCGAGGCCCTGCGCTCCGGCGTCAACGCGGTCTCCGCGGGGCAGGGCGAGGCAGCCCGCGCGCTCGGGCTGACCTTCGGCCAGTCCCTGCGCCACGTGGTCCTGCCGCAGGCGCTGCGCACGGTGATCCAGCCGGTCGGCAACATCTTCATCGCGCTGACGATGAACACCTCGCTCGCCGCCGCGGTCGGCGTGGTCGACCTGACCGCCGCGGCCAACCGGGTGAACCTCATGGAGGCGCAGCCCATCCCGATCTTCGTCGGGGCAGGCCTGGCCTATGCGCTGATCGCCGCCTGCGCCGGGTTCGTCACCGGACGGCTCGAACGACGGCTGGTGGTGGTCCGGTGAGCGCGCCTTCTCCCGACGGGGCGGTGAGTGTCCGGGCCCCTGGCGGGCCGGTCGCCGCTCAGGCCGCGGGCTCGGGCGAACCGGCGGTGGCCCGGTGAGCAACCTGCTCTTCGACCAGCCGGGGCCGCGCGCCCGCCGCAGGATACGGATCGCGACCGCGGTGGGGGCGGTCGCGGTGCTGGCCCTGCTGGCGCTGGCGGTGCGCCAGTTCGCCGTAGGCGGCCAGCTCGACGCCGACCGCTGGTCACCGTACGCGACCTGGCCGATGTGGCGCTATCTGCTGAACGGGCTGTGGGCCACCGCGCTCGCCGCCGTCGTCTCGGCCGCGCTGGCGATGGCCGCCGGACTGGCGCTGGCCCTCGGGCGGCTGTCGCGACGCAGGTGGGTACGCGTGTCCGCCGGGGCGTACGTGGAGGTCGTGCGGACCATCCCGGCGCTGCTGCTGGTCTACGTCGTGCTGTTCGCGCTGCCCCGCTACGGGCTGGACCTGCCGCTGTTCTGGAAGCTCGTGGTGCCGCTGGCGGTCTCGAACGCCGCGGCGTTCGCGGAGATCTTCCGCGCCGGGGTGCTGTCCGTGGAACGCGGCCAGGGCGAGGCCGGGCTCGCGGTCGGGCTCACCCAGGGCCAGACCATGCGCCTGATCATCCTGCCGCAGGCCGCCCGGCGGGTGCTGCCCTCGATCGTCAGCCAGTCGGTCGGCCTGCTGAAGGACACCTCGCTGGGCTTCGTGGTCAGCTATGCCGAACTGCTCTACAGCGGCAAGATCCTGGCGACCTACAACGGCCTGCTCATCCAGACCTACATCGTCGTAGCGCTGATCTACCTGGTGGTCAACGCCTCGCTGTCCAAGCTCGCCCGTACCCTCGACGCCCGTGACACCCCGGGGGTCCGCCGACTCAGAGAGAGACCCGCCCGTGCCTGAACTCGTCCCGCTCGCGGAGGTGGTGCGCTCCGGATTCGTGGAGAGCGTGCACTTCGGCAGCGCCGTCGCCCTCGCGCCCGACGGCACCGTGGCCGTCTCCAGGGGAGCGGTCGGCGCGCCGGTGCTGCCGCGCTCCTCGGCCAAGCCGTTCCAGGCGCTGGCCTGCCTGCTGTCCGGGGCGGACCTGCGCGGTCCCGGCCTGGCCATCGCCGCGGGCAGCCACACCGGCCAGGACTTCCACGTACGGCTGGTCGCCGAGATGCTCGCCGGGGCCGGGCTCGGCTTCGAGGCCCTCGGCTGCCCCGCGGACTGGCCGGAGGACGAGACCACCCGGCACACGCTGATCCGGGCGGGCCTGACCGCCTCGCGCGAGCGGATGAACTGCTCGGGCAAGCACGCCGCGATGCTCGCCGCGTCCGTCGCGTCCGGCTGGGAGACCGCCTCCTACCTCGACACCGACCACCCCTTGCAGCGGCGGGTGCGTGCCGTGACCGAGGAACTGTCCGGGGAGAAGGCGGCCCACGTCGCCGTCGACGGGTGCGGCGCCCCGCTGTTCGGGCTGTCGCTGACCGGGCTGGCCCGGGCCGTACGGGCTCTGGTCGTCGCCGAGCCGGGGACCGCGTCGCGGGCGGTCGCCGACGCGATGCGCGAGCACCCCGAGTACGTCGGCGGGACCGGGCATGTGAACACCTCGCTGATGCGGGCGCTGCCGGGGGCGGTGGCCAAGGGCGGGGCCGAGGGAGTTCTCGTCGTCGCGCTCGCCACCGGGCACGTGGCGGCTGTGAAGGTCATCGACGGGAGCCCGCGGGCCACGAGCGCGATCGCACTGGCCACGCTCGGGGCGGCCGGTGGGGACGTCGCGCCGGCGGCCGGCTTCGCGAGCGTTCCGGTGCTGGGCGGGGGCCTACCAGTCGGTGAAATCCATGCTTTGGAGGAAAAATGAGTCTTAGCTATGAAATCTGCATTGACAGCACCGCCGGCGCGCTCGCGGCCGAGCAGGCCGGGGCGCACCGCGTCGAGCTGTGCTCGGCCCTCTTCGAAGGGGGCCTGACCCCGACCCTCGGCACCGTCGAGGCGACCCTCTCGGCGGTCTCGACGATCCGGGTCCACGTGATCGTCCGCCCCCGGGGCGGCGACTTCATCTACGACGAGCACGAGGTCGCGGCCATGGAGCGCGACGTGGCCGCGATCAGGGACGCGGGCGCGCAGGGCGTGGTGATCGGGGCGCTGACGCCGTCGGGCGAGGTGAACGTCGAGGTGGCCAAGCGCCTCATCGGTGCGGCCGGAGACCTCTCGGTCACCTTCCACCGGGCCTTCGACATG
Organism: Streptosporangium sp. NPDC049644; assembly: GCF_040675205.1. Classification (NCBI taxonomy): domain Bacteria; kingdom Bacillati; phylum Actinomycetota; class Actinomycetes; order Streptosporangiales; family Streptosporangiaceae; genus Streptosporangium; species Streptosporangium sp. NPDC049644. The sequence goes on from NZ_JBFAOJ010000070.1 coordinate 9,264, forward strand.
ACCGCCGACCCGTTCGCCGCCCTGGACACCCTCGCCTCCCTGGGCGTCGACCGGATTCTCACCTCCGGCCAGGACGTCACCGCTCTGGAGGGCGCGCCGCTGATCGCGTCCCTGGTCGAGCGGGCGGGCGACGGCCTGATCGTCATGCCCGGTGGCGGCATCACGCCCCGCAACGTGCACCGCGTGGTCGAGGCGACCGGAGCCACCGAGATCCACTTCGCCGCCCTGGTCGACGCGCCCAGCCCCGCCGTCCACCGCAACCCTCACCCGTTCATGGGCGGGGAGCTGCGCCAGCCGGAGTACAGCCGCCTGGTCACCTCCTCACGCCTGGTCTCCGAGGTGATCGCCGCCTCGGGTGCCTGACCCCCGGAACCGGAGTTCCTCACCGCCGGGACGAACAGGCCGACTCGGCGGGCTTCGGCTAAGCGGCCGCATCAGCGGATCGGGCCTGGGGCAGGTCCGCATCGCCGCTACGAAGAGTCTGTCCGGAGACTCCGAAGCACTTCGATGAGCGTGCGGAGGCGTCAGCTCTGACGGGCCGGCGCGAGCTCGGTCGGCAGGGCGTCGACGGAGGTCAGGGGAAGGTTGTCCGACGGGAGCGCATGCGGGTGAGCATGTCCGGACTGAGCCGCTGAGCGAGCGCCTCCAGGACTGCGGCGACCTCCTCGACCTCCTGCGGATCATCGGTGGCGAGGGCTGCGGCGAGAGCGGCGTTGACTGTCGTTGCGCGAACGACGGCGGTCCGCTCGGAGATCTCGGGCGCCTGCCGGATGAGGAGACGGCGGCGGTCCTTGGGGTCGGGTTCGGTCACGATGGCGCCCGCCTCGCGGAGCCGAGCGACAGAGGCTGACACGTGGCTTTGCGGAAAGCCGGTCCGCGCGGCGATCTGCCCGACGGAGCTGCCGGGGTGCTCGAAGATGTCGCTGGCCACGATCATGACCGACCGGACGCTGGTGGAGTATTCGCCGAGCCCTTCGGTCGGCATCGCCTCCTCGGCGATCTTCATCAGGGTGCGGCCCAACAGGAACAGCTCTATCCCGTTCACGACCGCCACAATACATCAAGCAAGATACATCTGACTTGATGTATCAATATTGATGCTTTACGGTCGAGGCATACTCCCTCGGACCAAAAGGATCCAGCCGATGAAGACCATCAACACCGGCACGAAGAGCGGCACCTTGCCGGTGCCGGGCGCATCCCTCTACTACGAGGTCAGCGGCTCGGGTCCGCTGCTGCTCATCGCCCAGGGCGGCGACGGCAACACCGAACGCACCACCGGCCTCGTCGGCCGGCTCGTCGCCGACTACACGGTGGTGACCTACGACCGCCGTGGCCTGTCCCGCAGCACGCTGGACGACCCTGCGGCGCCGGTGACGATCGCGACACATGCCGACGACGCCCACCACCTCCTGACCTCCCTCACCGATGAGCCCGCGCTCATGCTCGGCTCCAGCTTCGGCGCCCTCATCGGCCTCACCCTGGCCGCCGCCCATCACGGGCAGATCCAGACCCTGGTCGCCCACGACCCCGCCACGATCCGGTTGCTGCCGCCCGCCGCGCGCGCCCGCGCCGAACGGGACCTGGACGGTCTCGACGACATCTTCCGCCGCGAGGGCGCCCTGCCCGCCCTCAAACGGCTTGGGGAACTTGTCGCCGCCGACTTCTCCGACCGCGAACCCGACGTCGCCCCGCCCACACCACCCGGCCCCGAGCGTCTCGCCGACCTGACCTTCTTCCTTTCCCGCGACCTGCCCCAAATCCGTGCCGCCGAACTGACCGCCACCCACATCGCCACGATCAAAGCCGGCCCCACCCGCGTCGTGCCCGCCGCCGGTCACGGCTCACGGAAGATCTGGAATCACGACTGCGCCCAAGCCCTGGCCGACCTGCTCGACACCGACATCACCGAATTCCCCGGTGGGCACAGCCTCTCCACCCATCCGACCGCCTTCGCCGCCCGCCTGCGCGAGGTCTTGACCGGCAACCCGGCCAATCCGACACACGGGTCGGCCTGAGGAAGGCGGGGTCGGCGCCCGACGGGTGAGCGGCGGATGCGAACGAGGGCCATGTCGCGATGCCGCGGCGAAACAGGGCGGCCTTCGGGTGTCGTGTCCAAAGGATTTCATTGTCTAGGTTTGTCATTCTTTGGGCTGTTTGGAGCTTATGTCGGGTATACCGGTATAAATTCGCTTTCGCAGGAAAACGAATTTCGCGTGGAATCGGAAGGGGGCTGGGTCATGATGAGACCCGCAAGCCTGGAGCAACACCCCGATCTCATGGAGATGCGGGCGAGGTACGAACGGGCGGGATCCAGCTCGGTGGCGCAGGTCATCGACGGACTGGTGCTCCTGGCGGGACTGTATCTGGCGATCTCCCCATGGGTGGTCGGCTTCAACGGCCTGTCCAGGCTCACCGTGAGCAACCTCATCACCGGCCTCGCGCTCGCCGCCCTGGCCGTGGGATTCGCGTCCGCCTACGGCCGGACGTACGGGATCAGTTGGATCGTGCCGATCATCGGAATCTGGACCATCGTGGCCCCCTGGGCCACCAGCTCGGCAACGGTGGGGAACATCTGGAACAACGTCGTCACCGGCGTCGTCATCCTCCTGCTCGGACTGGGAGCGGTGGCGGTGGGCAGCAAGAGAATGCCCGGCATGTCCCACCGCGGAGACATGTCCCACCGCGGAGACATGCCGCACAGGACGGATGTACCCAACAGGCCGGACATGCCCAACCGGGACTTCCCCAACAGGCCATAGTCGATGTGGCATCGGTGCGGCGGCGGAGGACCGCCCCGCCGGTGCTGTACGGGACATCCGCCTTCAGGCCACCCACGTTCCGGCCGCCCCTCCGAGGGGCGTCAGGGGTGCGCAGCTCAGCGCCAGCGATATCCGCCACGTTCCACCAGGAGAACGATCTCACCACGGCAGCGGCCCAGTCCGATCTGAGACAGCGATGGTAGCGCCGCACCCAGCATGAGCCCGGCCCCGGCCGGGCTTCCGTCGTCTTCGAGCCGGCAGCGGGTCAGGAGACGAGCTCGCGATCCGGACAGGCCCGGAACTCCCTGACCTGGACCGGCGGCCAGGCCGGACTCCCCACGATCCCCAACCGGGAGACCTCCGCCGAAACGGCCCTGCCGGGAAAGCCCGGTGCCGATGTCGGCATGCTGGTGGCGATCCTGCGTCCGGGCTCGGCCTCCCGCAGGGCCCGCACCGTCGTACGCGAGGTGCTCAGGAAAGACGGCGTACCCGACGAGATCGCCGACACGGAGATGATCGTGGCCGAACTGGCCGCCGACTGCGAGAGGCACGCCCGCCCGCCGTACGAACTCCGCGTCTTCCACCTGGACGGTGTCCCCGCCTGGTGCGAGGTCCTCGACAGTGACCCCGACCTGGGCTGGATCCCCGCCGTCCTCGACCACTCCCGGCCGCAGACCGCCCTGGACCTGTTCACCGAGAACGGCCGCGGGCTGCTCCTGGTCCGCGGACTCTCCCGGGGACACTGCCGCGCCTACGCCATGACGACCTTCGCCGCCGAGGCACCGGCCAAGGCCGTCGCCTTCGCCCTGCCGACCCGTTCGGGCAGCCGCCTGACCTGCCCGCCCCCGTTGCGTCTGGGGCACCGTTCAGTCCGTCTCCGGCTGACGGACCCCGCTGACGCGGCCGAGCGCGGCCAGGGCGGATGACCTACTCGAAAAGGGTGTGCCGCTCACCGCGCCGACGTCTCCGTACGATCCGGATCCCGACCACCACGATGTCCACGACGGCGATGGCCGCAAGCACGGCCAGGGCCACGGCGAGCGCGGTGATCCCGGCCTGTGTCGCGAAGACCGCCAGAGCCGTACAGACCACCAGCCCGAAGATCGCCAGAGCGAGCCGCAGGTTCAGCGCGCTCTTTGGATGGTCATGCGTTCCCGGCTGCTCCCTCATGAGACCACCTCCGGGGCAATATCAATCTCCCCACCTGCCCATACCTGCGCAAGGGGGCATCTCCCAGCCCTTACCCAGGACATCCCGGATAACCCGCGGCATCATGGTCTTCACCCCGATTTTGCAGCAGACCTCCCAGGTTTCCCGCACTACCGGAGGTCCACTGCAAAACAGCGCCGGATTCCCTCGGTAACCAGGCCACCGACATGTGCGTTTACCTTGGGTCTCCATCGCCCCTACGAGGCGATCCTCGACCGTTCACGGGCCCCGGTGAGCCCGGCGACCGGCAGAGACCGCCAGGAGCGCTCTAAAAGGGGCCGGGTACAGACGTCGCGCCGAAGACGGCTCACGGTTCGGCGGGGGTCGACGTGGAGGGCTCGTCGGGGGTGAAGCGCCAGTATCCGTACGGGTTGAAGAAGAAGCTGTCTTCCTCGTAGCCAAGGCACGGGTGTCTTTCCATGATCCATCGCGGGCCGTCGGGGGTGGACCGGTAACCCTCGCCGTCGCTCATCTCCCGCGCCCGCCGCTCGGTCAGCAGGTAGAGCGCCACCTCGTCGATCAGATCCACGACTTCGCCGACCAGCGTCGCGGGCAGCGGTTTCCCCGCGGGCGACCCGATGTCGATCTGCACATCGGGTGCGCCCAGCAGATGCATACCGCAGCTCTTCAACAGGCTGCCGTCCAGAAGCGGCCGTTTGACCCAGGCGTGGAAGAGGATCACGGCCAGCATTTCCCGATCCCTAGCCTCGGCCGCCCGATCGGCCAGGGTGAGCCACCGCTCCCGGCCGTGCGCGAGGCCGCTGCTCTCGCCCTTCGCGGCCGTGGCGCCGGAGCGCAACAGCGCGGCCGTCACCGCCAGCATCCGCCGTGAGACGTCGAACGTTCTGTCCCACACCTCCTCGAAAACCCCGTCACCATGACCGGCCATCACTCTTCGATGGAGATCGAACGCGTTGTTCTGCCTCATCGGCGGCGACAGCACGTACACCACTGAATCGTGTCTCTCCACCGCCCCCCAGTCGGATTCGGTGAAGGAGACGTTCGCCAGGGAGGCGTCAAACGACCGGGGCATCCGCGGGTCGTGAGCCTGCTGAAAACCCTCCGGGTCGACGCTGAAGCCGGGCCCTCCGACCTCTGCGACGACCTTCTCCACCACGTCGAAATCCAGGCCCGAGCCGAGCACGCAGAGCACGTGGCGTGGGTACACCCCATAGTTTTGCCGGAACATGCCAGCAAAGGTAATGAACCCCACCGACAAAACATGCCTGGTCGATCACATGTTTCGGGGCTCGGGTACGCACCAGGCTGGACACGGCGGGCAGCAGAGACTGATCTCCGGGGACGTCAGGGGTCCGAAACCGGGTAGGAACAGAGCGTTCGCGAGGCAAGGAGGGGCCAGGTGGCCGCACATCAGCTGGTCAACGACCCGCAGGAGCTCGTCGGCGAGGCGCTCGAAGGGCTGGAGCTCAGCCAGAGGGGGCGGCTGCGGTGGAACCGCGACCCCAGCTTCGTCATCAGAGCCGATGACCGGCGGCCGTACAAGGTCGGCGTGCTGTCCGGCGGCGGCTCCGGGCACGAGCCCCTGCACACCGGTTTCGTGGGGTACGGCATGCTGGACGCCGCGGTGCCGGGAGCGGTCTTCGCCAGCCCCACCGCGATCCAGATCCAGGCGGCCACCGAGGCGGTCGACGACGGCCGGGGGGTCGTCCACGTGGTCAAGAACTACACCGGCGACGTGCTGAACTTCACCATCGCCGCCGAGATCTCCGGCGCCATCCGGACCGAGACCGTGCTCGTCGACGACGACCTGGCCACCGACACCTCCGTCGAGGGCGGCCCCGGGCGGCGGGGCACCGCCGCCGTCGTCGCCGTCGAGAAGATCTGCGGCGCCGCCGCCGAGCGGGGCGCCGACCTGTCCACGGTGGCCGCACTCGGCCGCCGTGTCGCGGGCAACGCCCGGACCATGTCCCTGGCCCTGCGGGCCTGCACCCACCCCGGCCAGTCCGTACCCTCGTTCGACCTGGAAGTGGGCCAGGTCGAGTTCGGCGTCGGCATCCACGGCGAGCGGGGAGTCCGGAAGATCCCCGTCGCCCCCGCCGACGAGCTGGTGGCCGCGCTGACCGGGCCGGTCGCCGACGACCTCGGGCTGAACAGGGGCGACGCGGTCTTCGTGATCGTCAACGGCCTCGGCTCCACCCACCAGCTGGAGCTGCTCGCGGCCTACCGGCAGGTGACCCGGCTCCTCGACGCGCGAGGTGTGACGGTCGCCCGGCAGCTGGTGGGCTCCTATGTCACCGCCCTGGACATGGCGGGCTGCTCGGTCACCCTGATCCGCGCGGACGAGGAGCTCGTCGGCCTGTGGGACGACCCGGTGCGCACCGCCGCCCTCACCTGGTGACCCGCCCACGGCTCCGGCGATCGGCGACGGTCACCCGACCGGCCCGGTTCTCCGCACATGAGCGCATATGAGCGCATATGAGCGCATATGAGCATCGTCACGGGTCAGCCACCGGGTAAGACCGGATCGACCGGCCTCGCGTCCCGTCCCGGTACTCGAAGGAGAAATCCATGAACGACCTCGAACCCCAGGCCGTGCTGTCGTGGGTCGAGCGGTTCATCACCCGGATCGACGATCAGGTCCAGGAGTTGACCGAGCTGGACCGCCGCAGCGGTGACGGCGACTTCGGCACCAACATGGTCACCGCGCTCAGCAGGGCCAAGGCGAAGTTCTCGCCCGCACCCGCCGACGCCGGGGCGCCGTTCTCCAGCCTCTCGACGGCCTTCCTCGAACACTCCGGCGGCACCAGCGGGCCGCTGTTCGGCATGTGGTTCCGCGAGTTCGCGCTGGCCGGGGAGGGCAGTCCCGCCTTCAGCACGGCCCTGCTCGCCGACGCCGCCAGGAACGGGGTGGCCACGGTCCGCAGGCTGGGCTCCGCCTCGGTGGGCGACCGGACGATGGTCGACGCCATGGCCCCGGCGGCCGACGCCCTGGCCGAGGCCGTGGAGGACGACGTCCCCGCCGCGCGGGCTCTGCGGCTGGCGGCGGAGGCGGCCCGCGCCGGAGCCGACTCCACCTCCTCGATCATCGCCCGCCGGGGCCGGGCCAGCTATGTCGGCGAGGCCGCCCTGGGAGCGCCCGACCCCGGGGCCGTCGCGGTCGCCCTGTTCTTCGAGTCCGCGGGCTGACCCGCGACCGGCGCGGAGGGGGCTCGGTGGCCGCCGTGCCGATGGACGAAAGGCGCCTCGACCGGGCCCGGAAGACGCGAAAGACCCCCGTGGGCGATCCCACGGGGGTCTTCGGCGTGCTCACCGGCGGACCACGCGCAAGCGGCCCGGCTAGTAGATCGGGCGCGAGGAGGAGCGCAGCCGCTCCAGGGCCTCGGCCAGGATCTGCGCGCCGTCCTTGTCGCTGCGGCGCTCCTTCACATACGCGAGGTGCGTCTTGTAAGGCTCGTTACGCGGCGGCGCGGGCGGGTTGGCCTCGTCCTGACCTGCGGGGAGACCACACCGGGGGCAGTCCCAGAACTCGGGAACGGCCGCGTCGCTGGCGAAACTGGGGCGCGTCTCATGCATGTTCGCGCACCAGAAAGGGACCCGCACACGGGGGGCCGCCTCGCCACGCTCCGCCTCCCCCATCGGGCCGGCACCGACACGGCTGCCACGGATCGCGTTGCCACTACCCACGGATGAACTCCTTGCTCGATGGCCCCGCCGCTTGGGGATGCGGGGACTGAACCACTGTCACGCCTGTCGAAGCCAGGTCAGGGCCTCAGGAGCAGGCCCAGCGCGATGATGCAGACGAACCAGACCACACCGGTGATGACGGTGAGCCTGTCAAGGTTACGCTCCACCACGGAGGAGCCTCCGAACGACGACGAGAAACCGCCACCGAACAGATCCGAGAGACCACCGCCCTTGCCCTTGTGGAGCAGGACGAGCAGCATCATCAGCAAGCTCGACAGGATGAGGGCGATGGAGATTCCGATTGTCACCGTTGACCTGTTCCCTATGTGCGCGTGTCCCGCGTCCGGGCACGACCCTTGTGTACGCCAGAGGCGTGACGATTCAAACCTGCTCTAAGAGGGTATGACGTGCTGTCAAATCACACCCCCCAAACGGACCAGTCAACTCGACAATTCGCCAAGACGGCAAATTTTGACGAATTCCCCGGCATCGAGGCTCGCGCCGCCGACCAGGGCACCGTCGACATCGGGCTGTGCCATGATGCCCGCGATGTTGTCAGACTTGACCGACCCACCGTAAAGGATACGGACACCCGCGGCCACATCGGCGTCGTACAGTTCGGCGAGTCGCTCCCGGAGGGCCCCGCAGACCTCCTGCGCGTCGTCGGGGGTGGCCACCTCGCCGGTGCCGATCGCCCAAACCGGCTCGTAGGCGAGCACGATTGAGGCGACCTGCTCGGCGGTGACCTTGCGAAGCGCCCCTTCGAGCTGCGCGACGCTGTAGGCCACCTGGCCGCCCGCCTGGCGCACCGGCAGCCCCTCCCCCACACACAGGATGGGGGTGAGCGAGTGCCGGTAGGCCGCCTGCACCTTGACGTTGACGACGTCGTCGTCCTCGTGGTGGTACTGGCGGCGCTCGGAGTGCCCGATCGTGGCGAAGGTGCAGCCGAGCTTGGCGAGCATGGCCCCGGAGATCTCACCGGTGTAGGCACCGCCGTCGTGCTGCGACAGGTCCTGGGCACCGTAGAGGATCCGCAGCTTGTCGCCGTCCACCAGGGTCTGCACGCTGCGCAGATCGGTGAAGGGCGGCAGCACGGCCACGTCGGCCCGGTCGAAGTCCTTGTCGCCCAGCGCGAAGGCGAGCTTCTGGGTGTGGGCGATGGCCTCAAGGTGGTTGAGGTTCATCTTCCAGTTGCCGGCTATGAGCGGCTTGCGAGCGGTGCTCATCTGACCTCTACCTCTCCAGCGCCACGAGTCCGGGGAGGGTCTTGCCCTCCAGGTATTCCAGGCTGGCCCCGCCACCGGTGGAGATGTGCGAGAACCCGTCCTCGGGCAGGCCGAGCCTGCGCACGGCGGCGGCCGAGTCTCCCCCGCCGACGACCGTGAAGGCCTCCGAACCGATCAACGCCTCGGCGACCGCGCGGGTTCCGCCGGAGAACGCCTCGAACTCGAAGACGCCCATCGGGCCGTTCCAGAACACGGTCCTGGCGTCGGCCAGCTTGCTCGCGAAAAGCTCGCGGGTGCGCGGGCCGATGTCGAGGCCCTGGCGGTCGGCCGGGATCGCGGTGGCGTCGACCACCTCGTACTCGGCGTCCTCGGCGAACTCGGTGGCCGCCAGCACGTCGACCGGCAGGACGAGCTGCACGCCGCGCTTGGCCGCCTCGTTCAGGAAGCCCCGCACCTGGTCGAGCTGGTCCTCCTGGAGCAGCGACCGGCCCACCTCGTAGCCCTGTGCCTTCAGGAAGGTGTAGGCCATGCCGCCGCCGATGAGGAGCCTGTCGACCTTGGTGAGCAGGTTGCCGATGACCCCGAGCTTGTCGGAGACCTTCGCACCGCCCAGCACCACGGCGTACGGCCGTTCGGTGGTCTCGGTCAGCCGTTTGAGCACCTCGACCTCGGCCAGGACCAGTCGGCCCGCGGCGTGCGGCAGCAGGGCGGGCACGTCGTAGACGCTGGCGTGCTTGCGGTGCACCGCGCCGAAGCCGTCGCCCACGTAGAGGTCGGCGAGGGCGGCCAGCCTGGCCGCGAACTCGGCCCGCTCGGCGTCGTCCTTGGACTCCTCGCCGGGCTCGAAGCGCAGGTTCTCCAGCAGGGCCACCTGGCCGTCCTGAAGCGCCTCCACGACCTCCTGCGCCGACTTCCCGACCACGTCGGTCGCGAAGGCGACGTCCGCGCCCAGGAGCTCGCCCAGCCGCTTGGCGACGGGGGCCAGGGAGTAGTCCGGGTTCGGCTTGCCCTTGGGGCGCCCCAGGTGCGCGACGACGATCACGCGGGCGCCCCTGCGGGCGAGTTCCTCGATCGTCGGCACCGAGGCACGGATGCGGCCGTCGTCGGTGATGACGTCCCCCTCCAGGGGGACGTTGAGGTCGGCGCGTACCAGGACGCGCCGACCGTCCACGTCGAACTCGGAGATGTCCTTCATCAGAGGTCGGCGCCGACCAGCTCGATGAGGTCGGCGAGACGGTTGGAGTAGCCCCACTCGTTGTCGTACCAGCCGACGACCTTGACCTGGTTGCCGATCACCTTGGTGAGGGCGGAGTCGAAGATGCAGGACGAGGGGTCGGTGACGATGTCGGAGGAGACGATCGGGTCCTCGGTGTAGGTGAGGTAGCCCTTGAGCTCGCCCTCGGCCGCGGCCTTGAGCGCGGCGTTGACCTCCTCGACCGTGGTCTCGCGACCGACCTCGACGGTCAGGTCGGTGGCCGAGCCGGTGGGGATCGGCACCCGCAACGCGTAACCGTCGAGCTTGCCCTTGAGCTCGGGCAGTACCAGGCCGATGGCCTTGGCCGCGCCGGTCGAGGTCGGCACGATGTTGATCGCGGCGGCGCGGGCGCGGCGCAGGTCGCTGTGCGGGGCGTCCTGCAGGTTCTGGTCCTGCGTGTAGGCGTGGATGGTGGTCATCAGACCCTTCTCGATACCGAAGGTGTCGTTGATGACCTTGGCCATCGGCGCCAGGCAGTTGGTGGTGCAGGAGGCGTTGGAGATGACCGTGTGCTTGGCCGGGTCGTACTTGTCGTGGTTGACGCCCATCACGACGGTGACGTCCTCGTTCTTGGCCGGGGCCGAGATGATGACCTTCTTGGCACCGTTCTCGGCGTGCACTCGGGCCTTGTTCGCATCGGTGAAGAAGCCGGTCGACTCCACCACGACGTCCACGCCCAGGTCGCCCCAGGGCAGCTTGGCGGGGTCGCGCTCGGCGAAGGCCTTGATGGCCTTGCCGTCCACGATGATCTCGTCGGCGGTGCTCTTCACCTCGTACGGCAGGCGGCCGAGAATGCTGTCGTACTTCAGCAGGTGGGCGAGCGTGGCGTTGTCGGTCAGGTCGTTGACCGCCACGATCTCGATGTCCTTGCCGCTGGCAGCGACCGCGCGCCAGAAGTTGCGGCCGATGCGGCCGAATCCATTGACGCCTACGCGGATGGTCACGGTGCCGATCTCCTCGTACGTCGGTGCGCCGGTCATGAGGACCGGCGACTTGGGGCTGGCTGAAACCTCAACCACGAACCTTATCGGACCTAAATTGGTGTAGACCACTGGAGGGGGGAGGTCCGTTATTCCTTAACCCATGAACAGGTATCGCACCATTCAAGTAAAGTGCCCGACTCGTCACCGTAAACCCCTTCGGCCCCACGAGGAGCTGCCATGACGGATAACGATCCACATCTGGCAAACGGGCTTCTACCAGGTATTTTTACCGGTCTCGGCGCCACCCTGGTCGGCGCCGCGGCCTACGGCGCGCTCATCGGCTTCAGCGGGTACGAGATCGGCTTCGCCGCCATCGGCGTCGGTCTCCTCGTCGGCCTCGCCATGATGGCGGTCAGGCCGACGAGCCCGGTGCTGCCGCCGCTGGCCGCCCTCTTCTCCCTGATCGGCGCCGCGCTCGGCCAGGTCGCCGGATACGTGATCGTCTGGGTACGAGCCTCCGGCGACGACTACGGCTCGGCGCTCACCCAGGTCCTCAACACCTTCCCCGAGGATCTCAGGCGCGACCCCAAGTCACTGCTGTTCTGGGCGATCGCCGCCTACGCGGGCTTCGGCTTCGTGAGCAGAAGAGTCAAGGCCGCCCGCGAAGCCCACGCCGCCTCGTCCGTCCCGCAGCCGGGCGAGGCCGACCACGTGGACTACTTCGCTCCCAGGAAGCAGCCCTGAGCGGGCCTTGAACGGCGCGTGTCGGCGCCGCGCTCCCGGCGCGGTCACCGGGAACGCGGCGCCGCCCTGCCAGATCGGGGAGCCCGTCAGGGGGCCAGCATGTCGACGGTGAGATTGGCCTCGGTGTTGGGGATGCCGATGTCCTGAGCGCGCTTGTCGGCCATGGCCAGCAGCCGGCGGATGCGACCGGCGATGGCGTCCTTGGTCAGGGGCGGGTCGGCCAGCTGGCCCAGCTCCTCCAGGGAGGCCTGCTTGTGCTCCACCCGCAGGCGGCCGGCGATCACCAGGTGCTCCGGGGCCTCCTCCCCGAGGATCTCCAGCGCCCGCTGGACCCTGGCTCCGGCGGCGACCGCGGCGCGGGCCGAACGGCGCAGGTTGGCGTCGTCGAAGTTGGCCAGCCGGTTGGCCGTCGCCCGGACCTCGCGGCGCATCCGCCGCTCCTCCCAGGCCAGCACGCTGTCGTGGGCGCCCAGCCTGGTCAGCAGCGCGCCGATGGCGTCACCGTCACGGACCACCACCCGGTCGACGCCGCGCACCTCTCGGGCCTTGGCATGGATCTTCAGCCGCCGCGCCGACCCGACCAGCGCGAGCGCCGCCTCGGGCCCCGGGCAGGTGACCTCCAGCGACATCGAGCGCCCGGGCTCGGTGAGCGAGCCGTGCGCCAGGAACGCCCCCCGCCAGGCCGCCTCGGCATCGCAGGCCGCCCCGGCGACGACCTGGCGGGGCAGGCCACGGACCGGGCGCCCGTGGTTGTCGATCAGGCCGGTCTGGCGGGCCAGCGCCTCCCCGTCGCGGTAGACCCGCACGAGGTAGCGCGATCCCTTGCGCAACCCCGCCGGGGCCAGCACGAGCACCTCCGCCTTGTGCCCGAAAACTTCACCGATGTCTTTGATAAGCCGCCGGGCGGTGACATTGGTGTCCAACTCGGCCTCGATCACGATCCGGCCGCTCACCAGGTGCAACCCGCTCGCGAACCGCAGCAGCGTCGACACCTCGGCCTTACGGCAGCAAGGCTTCAGGACCGTCAGCCTGCTCAGCTCGTCCTTGACCACACCTGTCATCGCCATGCGCGTTCGTCCTCCCCCATACAGACCCATGCGGCCCGAGATGAACCGGGCTCACAGCAGTTTCTCGCACTCCTGAGCACCGCTGACCAGGATCAACGCTTCGCACGGAAAATCTCGTCCAGGACGGAGGCAAGACGTTGTGCATCGTGTCGCGGCGAGCCGTCCTCATCCGCCACGGAGGCCAGGACCAGCCGCCCGCCCAGGCCGGCCACGGCCTTCTCCAGCTCCTCTCCGTCGTCGGTCACGCCGGTGTCCGCGACGACCACGTCCACCTCCAGGGAGGGCGCGTGCTGGCGCAGCACCTCCAGGTGTTTCTGGGGGGAGAAACCGTCGGTCTCCCCCGTCTGGGGAGCGAGGTTCAGCGCGACCAGGCGCCGCGCGCGGGTGGTGTGCAACGCCTCGGCCAGCTCGGGCACCTTCAGGTGCGGCAGCACGCTGGTGAACCAGGAACCGGGGCCGAACACCACCCAGTCGGCGTCGAGGACCGCCTCGACGGCCTCGGGGCACGCCGGTGGGTCCTCGGGGACCAGCGAGATGGCCCGGACCCTGCCCGGGGTGAGCGCGCAGGCCACCTGGCCGCGCACCGTGCTCACCAGGCCGTCCAACTCCACCTCGGCGGCGATGTCGAGTGGCACCGAGGACATCGGCAGCACCCGCCCGTGCGCGCCGAGCAACCGCCCGAGCCAGTCGAGCCCGGCGACCGTGTCGCCCAGGCGCTCCCAGAGCGCCACGATCAGCAGGTTGCCGATCGCGTGGCCGTCCAGGTCACCGTCGCTGCGGAAGCGATGCTGGACGACCTCGCTCCAGGTGTGGCCCCACTCGTCGTCACCGCACAGGGCGGCCAGCGCCATCCTCAGGTCTCCCGGGGGCAGCACGCCGAACTCGCGGCGGAGGCGGCCGCTGGAGCCTCCGTCGTCGGCCACGGTGACCACCGCCGTCAGCCGGGAGGTGACCCTCCGCAGTGCCGACAGCGAGGCGTACAGCCCGTGTCCTCCACCCAGCGCGACGACCTTGAGACCTTCATTCACTCCCGGCCCACATCCCGATGGCTTACCTGCACCTCCATGCCGCCCCGATCACGCAGCCGGCCGCCGATCTGCTCGGCCATGGCGACGCTGCGGTGCTTGCCACCGGTGCAGCCGACCGCGAGCGTGGCGTAGCTCTTGCCCTCGCGGGTGTAGCCGGAGGCGATGATGGCGAACACCTCGTCGTAGGCGTCAAGGAGTTCCTTCGCCCCCGCCTGGTTGAGAACGTACTCCCGTACGGGGGTGTCCAGACCGTTCATGGGGCGAAGTTCGGGAACCCAGTGGGGGTTGGGCAGGAACCGGCAGTCGACGACCATGTCCGCGTCCACCGGCAGGCCGTACTTGTAGCCGAAGGAGACGACGTTGACCCGCAGGCCAGGACGGTCCTCGCCGCCGAAGAAGGCGACGATCTTCCCCCTGAGCTCGTGGACGTTGAGGTTGGAGGTGTCGATCACCAGGTCGGCGTTGGCCCGGACCTCACGCAGGATGCCGCGCTCGCGGGCGATCCCGTCGACCAGCCGACCGTCGCTCTGCAGCGGGTGCGGGCGGCGGACGTTCTCGAACCTGCGGACCAGTTCCTCGTCACTGGCCTCAAGGAACACCACGCGCACGCCGACGCCGCGCCCCTCCAGCTCCTCGATGGCGCTGTTGAGGTCGCTGGTGAAGGCCAGGCTGCGCACGTCGACCACCGCGGCCACCTTGTCGGCGGCCAGCTTGGCCCGTCCCGCCTCCTCGGCCATGGCGAACAGCAGCCCCGGCGGCAGGTTGTCGATGACGAACCACCCCAGATCCTCCAGAGCCTTGGCGGCGGTGCTCCGCCCCGCCCCCGACATTCCGGTGACGAGGACGAACGCGGACTCTCTTTCGCTCATGGGTTCTGCCCCTTCAAGACCGACACGATCGTCTCGGCCGTCGAGGGGCCGATCCCGGGAACCTCGCAGATCTGCGCCGCGGTCGCCTCCCGCAGCCGTCTCACCGATCCGAAATGCTTGATCAACGCCTGCCTGCGGGCCGGGCCGAGTCCGGGAACCTCGTCCAGAGCGCTTTCCTTGACGCTCTTCGACCGCTTGGATCGATGGTAGGTGATGGCGAAGCGGTGAGCCTCGTCGCGCACTCGCTGAAGAAGGTAAAGGGCCTCGCTGGAGCGGGCGAGGATCACCGGCAGGTCCTCACCGGGCAGCCATACCTCCTCCAGCCGTTTGGCCAGGCCGCACACCGCCACGTCGTCGACGCCCAGTTCGTCGAGCGCCCTGCGGGCCGCCGCGGCCTGCGCGGGACCGCCGTCGACGACGACCAGGTTGGGCGGGTAGGCGAACTTGCGCGGCTTGCCGGTCTCCGGGTCGATGCCCGGCGTCCGCAGCCCCTCGCCCGGCCCCTCGCCCGGCTCTGCCATGGCGTCGGCGTCGAGGTCCCCGGTGGCCGAGCGTTCCTCCAGGTAGCGCTTGAAGCGGCGGGAGATCACCTCGTAGATGGAGGCGACGTCGCCCTCGGTGGAGCGCACCGAGAACCTGCGGTACTCGCTCTTGCGGGCCAGACCGTCCTCGAACACCACCATGGAGGCCACCACGTCGGTGCCCTGCATGTGGGAGACGTCGTAGCACTCGATGCGGAGCGGCACCTGGTCCAGGCCGAGGGCGTCGGCGACCTCCTGCAGCGCCCTGCTCCGCGCGGTCAGGTCGCTGGCCCGCCTGAGCTTGTGCTGTTTCAGGGACTCCACGGCGTTGCGCTCGACGGTCTCCATCAGCGACCTCTTGTCGCCCCGCTGCGGAACCCTGATCTCCACCCTGGCCCCGCGCTGCTCGCCGAGCAGCTCGGAGACCGCCTCCGTGTCGGGTGGCAGGACGGGGACCAGCACCTCCCTGGGCAGCGCCTCGGCGGCCGCGTCACCGTACATCTGCAGCAGGAACTGCTCGACCAGCTCGCCGGGCGTGGCCTCCTCGACCTTGTCCACCACCCAGCCGCGCTGGCCCCTGATCCGCCCGTCACGGACGTAGAAGACCTGGACGGCGGCCTCCAGCGGATCCTCCGCCAGGGCGATCACGTCGCAGTCGGTGTTGTCGCCCAGGACCACCGCCTGCTTCTCCATCGCCCGCTGCAGGGCTCCGATGTCGTCGCGTAGCCTGGCCGCCCGCTCGTACTCCTGCGCGGCGGCGGCCTCGCGCATCTCGCGCTCCAGCCGCTTGACGAACCGGCCGGTGTTGCCGGCCATGAACTCGCAGAAGTCGTCGGCCAGCTTCCGGTGCTCCTCGGCGGTGACCCGGCCGACGCAGGGGGCGGAGCACTTGTCGATGTAACCCAGCAGGCAGGGGCGCCCGACCTGCGCGGCCCGCCGGAACACCCCCGTCGAGCAGCTCCTGATCGGGAACACCCGGAGCAGCAGGTCAACGGTCTCCCTGATCGCCCAGGCGTGGGAGTAGGGGCCGAAGTAGCGGATGCCCTTGCGCTTGGCCCCGCGTAGCACCTGGACCCGGGGAAACTCCTCTCCCATGGAGACCGCGAGGTAGGGATAGGACTTGTCGTCGCGGTATTTGACGTTGAACCGCGGGTCGTACTCCTTGATCCAGGAGTATTCGAGCTGGAGCGCCTCGACCTCGGTGCCGACGACGGTCCAGTCGACGTCCACGGCGGTCGTGAGCATGGTCTGGGTGCGCGGATGCAGGCTCGCGAAGTCCGCAAAGTAGGAGTTGAGCCGCTGGCGCAGGCTCTTGGCCTTGCCGACGTAGACGACCCGGCCTCCGGCGTCCTTGAACCGGTAGACGCCGGGGGACTCGGGGATCGACCCCGGCTTCGGCCGGAAACTCGCCGGACCACCCACAGATCTCGCCACACGGAAAGCCTATCGGCCCGGACCGACAGGTTTCCTTGCCACTTTTCCCGGCACGGCCTCCGCACCCGGAGAACCGGTGACCGCGACCCCGCCGCCGGGGCGAGTTCTCCCGGCGGCGGGGTCAGGACCGGATTCAGGCGAGGCTGATGGAGTCACCGTCCACCTTGATCGCCTTCTCCTCCAGTGGCTTCGAGGCCGGGCCGTCCGCCACGGAACCATCAGCGATCTTGAACTTGCTGCTGTGGCACGGGCAGTCGATGGTGCCGTCCGCGACCTTGTCCACGTCGCATCCCTGGTGGGTGCAGACGGAGCTGAACGCCTTGAACTGGCCCGCGGTCGGCTGGGTGATCACAATCTTCTGGTCCTTGAAGACCTTGCCGCCCCCCTCGGGGATGTCCGCGGTCTTGGCCAGAACGTTCGCCCCGGAGTCGCCCGCGCCGGCCTCCGGCGCCTGCGAGGACGCGGTCGACGAGGTGTCGCCGCCGCTCGCCGCGGGCTCTTCCGAGCTACCGCACGCGGTCAGCACCGCGGCCACCCCGGCCCCTCCGGCACCCAGTATCACCGTGCGACGTGTCGTCTCAGTCATGTATCTCCTCCAGGATCATCATCTTCAGGTACGGCTGGCACCCCGATGACGGTTCAGCATGCCGTACGCCGTGTCAGGAGACTGTGAAGAATCAAGCCCTTGGCGCTCTTTCTGGATCATTCGGAGAATCCCCCGGTACCCCTCATCGCGGATTTCGACCCCGGCGAGCTCGACGAATCCGCCCTCTGGAGGAGATGGCTGCGCGAACCGTCAGACCACGATGATCCCGTCGCCTTCGAGCTTCAGCGCGTACTGGACCAGCGGTGCCTCCGCCGGGCCCTTGAGGCATTTGCCGGAGTCGGCGGCGAACTCGCTGCCGTGGCAGGGGCAGTGGATGACGCCGTCCCCGACTCTCCCGACCGCGCATCCCCGGTGCGGGCAGCTCGCCGTGAACGCCCTGAACAGTCCGGAGGTCGGCTGGGTGATCACGATCTTCCACTTGGTGATCACCTTGCCGCCGCCGACCGGGATGTCGGCGGTCCTCGCGATGACCTTCCCCTTGATTCCCGGCGGCACGATGGCGGCGGCGGGCTCCCCGCTGCCGCACCCGGCCAGCGCCGCCCCGCACGCCACGGCCCCCGCGGCGGCGATCACCTGCCTGCGCGCGGGCATGGCGGAGGTTTCCTGCATGCTCATTGCGGCCCTTCTCGCAACGTCATCCCCGTCAGAACCGGGCTCTCGCGTCAAGGGTATTGACGTGGGAGCCCGGTTCTGAATCCGGCCTTCAGGTGCCGAGGATCTTGCGCAGGAAGCGGCCGGTGTGACTCTCGTCGACCAGGGCGACGTCCTCGGGCGTGCCGACGGCGAGCACGGTGCCTCCCCTGGAGCCGCCCTCCGGGCCCATGTCGATCAGCCAGTCCGCGGTCTTGATCACGTCGAGGTTGTGCTCGATGACGATGACCGTGTTACCGCCGTCGACGAGCTTGCCCAGCACGCCCAGCAGCCTGCGGATGTCCTCGAAGTGCAGGCCGGTGGTGGGCTCGTCGAGCACGTAGATCGTCCGGCCGGTGGAGCGGCGCTGCAGTTCGGAGGCGAGCTTGACGCGCTGGGCCTCACCGCCGGACAGGGTCGTGGCGGGCTGGCCGAGCCTGACGTACCCCAGGCCGACGTCGTAAAGCGTCTGCAGGTAGCGCTTGATGGACGGGATGGAGTCGAAGAAGCCCAGGGCCTCCTCGATCGGCATGTCGAGCACCTCGGAGATCGTCTTGCCCTTGTAGTGGACCTCCAGGGTCTCCCGGTTGTAGCGCGCCCCGTGACAGACCTCGCAGGGCACGTAGACGTCCGGCAGGAAGTTCATCTCGATCTTGAGAGTGCCGTCTCCCGAGCACGCCTCACACCGGCCGCCCTTGACGTTGAAGCTGAAGCGCCCCTTCTGGTAGCCGCGGACCTTGGCCTCCGTGGTCTGCGCGAACAGGTCACGGACCTTGTCGAAGACGCCGGTGTAGGTCGCCGGGTTGGAACGGGGCGTGCGGCCGATCGGCGACTGGTCCACGTGCACGACCTTGTCGACCAGGTCCATCCCGTTGACCCGCGCGTGCCGGCCGGGGACGGTACGGGCGCCGTTCAACTCCTTGGCCAGCGCGTTGTAGAGGATGTCGTTGACCAGGGTGGACTTGCCGGACCCCGAGACCCCGGTGACCGCGGTCAGCAACCCGAGGGGGAACTCCACGTCGACGCCCTTGAGGTTGTGCTCGCGGGCGCCCTTCACGGTGAGCTGCCGCTTCCTGTCGCGCTTGCGGCGTACGGGGGGGATGGCGATGGTCCTGCGGCCGGACAGGTAGGCGCCGGTCATCGACTCCTCCGAGGCCAGCAGGTCGGCCACGGTGCCGGAGACGACGACCTGGCCGCCGTGCTCGCCCGCTCCCGGGCCGATGTCGACCACCCAGTCGGCGGCGGCGATGGTGTCCTCGTCGTGCTCGACCACGATGAGCGTGTTGCCCATGTCGCGCAGCCTGATCAGAGTCTCCAGCAGCCGCTGGTTGTCGCGCTGGTGCAGGCCGATGGAGGGCTCGTCCAGCACGTACAGCACACCGACCAGGCCGGAGCCGATCTGGGTGGCGAGCCGGATGCGCTGTGCCTCACCACCCGCGAGGGTGCCTGAGGCCCGGTCCATGGTCAGGTAGTCGAGGCCCACGTCGAGCAGGAAGCCCATCCGGGCGTTGATCTCCTTGACCACCCGCTCGGCGATGTGCATGTCACGGTCCGACAGTTTCAGCCCCGCCAGGAACGTCGCGCAGTCGCCGATCGACATCGCCGAGACCTCGGCGATCGAGCGGCCGTCGACCGTGACGGCCAGCGAGACCGGCTTGAGCCTGGCTCCCTCGCAGGCCGGGCACGGGATCTCCCGCATGTAGCCTTCGTACTTCTCCCGCATGCCGTCGCTGTCGGACTCACCGTGGCGACGCTGCACCCAGGGGATGGCTCCCTCGAAGGTGGTGTAGTAGGAGCGCTCTCGGCCGTAGCGGTTGCTGTAGCGGACGTGGACCTGCTCGTCGTGACCGTGGAGCAGGGCCTTCTGCGCCTTCTTCGGCAGCCGCTCCCACGGGGTGTCGAGGCTGAATCCCATGTTCAGGCCGAGCGCCTCGACGAGGCGGACGAAGTAGTCGCTGGTGTGACCCCCGGCCCACGGGGAGATCGCCCCCTCGCCCAGCGGCTTCTCCGGGTCGGGCACGATCAGGTCGGGGTCGACCTCCATGCGGACGCCCAGGCCCGTGCACTCCGGGCAGGCGCCGAAGGGCGAGTTGAAGGAGAACGAGCGGGGCTCCAGCTCCTCGAACGACAGGTCGTCGTAGGGGCAGTAGAGGTGCTCCGAGTAGAAGCGCTCACGGTTCGGGTCGTCCTCGGGCAGGTCGACGAACTCCAGGGTGATCGTCCCGCCCGACAGCTGCAGGGCGGTCTCCACCGAGCCGGTCAGGCGGCTGCTCGCGCCCTCCTTCACCGCCAGGCGGTCGACGATCACCTCGATGTCGTGCTTCTCCTGCTTCTTCAGCGTCGGCGGCTCGTCCAGCCGGACCACCGTGCCGTCGACGCGGGCCCGGGCGAAGCCCTTGGCCTGCAACTGGCTGAAAAGCTCGGCGTACTCGCCCTTGCGGCCGCGGACCACCGGGGCGAGCACCTGGAAGCGGGTGCCCTCGGGAAGCTCCATCACCCGGTCGACGATCTGCTCGGGACTCTGCCTGGCGATCGCCCGCCCGCACCGGGGACAGTGCGGCTTGCCGATGCGCGCCCAGAGCAGGCGCAGGTAGTCGTAGACCTCGGTGATCGTGCCGACCGTGGAGCGCGGGTTGCGGCTCGTCGACTTCTGGTCGATCGACACCGCGGGTGAGAGACCCTCGATGAAGTCCACGTCGGGCTTGTCCATCTGCCCGAGGAACTGCCGCGCGTAGGCCGACAGCGACTCGACATAGCGGCGCTGCCCCTCGGCGAAGATCGTGTCGAAGGCCAGACTGGACTTGCCCGAGCCGGACAGCCCGGTGAAGACGATCAGAGAGTCTCGCGGGAGGTCCAGCGAGACGTCCTTGAGGTTGTGTTCGCGTGCACCACGCACGATGAGGCGGTCAGCCACGGTAGTCCCGACGTCGATTTAGAGGGTTGGAAGCGGTCGCGGGAAGACTAGCGAGAGGGACCGACAATTTTCCGGGCCGGCGTCCGGAGCTCAGGGGTTCCCCGCCCTCTCCAGACTACGGTCTTCCCTTGGATGTGGCAGGTCGTCCCCGGTTTCAACAGTGTGAACACCCCCCTTATGCCCCGCCCCGCCCGCCGGACGGCGATGATGAGGGTGGGGACGGGCACCATCCGCGCCCCGCCCTGCCGTGACAGCATCCGAGGAGAATCCGTGACGTACACCGGTGATGTACAGGTCGGCGGCCCCGCAGACCTGCGTGAACTGCCCGGCCTGACGATCGCCAAGCTGGCCGTCGGCCCGTTCGACAACAACGCCTACCTGCTCCGGTGCACCCGGACCGGTGACGGCGCGCTCATCGACGCGGCCGCCGAGCCCGACCGGCTGCTGGAACTCATCGGTGACCGGCCGATCAGCAAGATCATCACCACCCACCAGCACGGCGACCACTGGCAGGCCCTGGCGGAGGTCGCCGGGGCGACCGGTGCCTCGGTGATCGCCCACCCGCTCGACGCGCCGGGGCTGCCGGTGCCGGTGGACCTGGAGGTGGAGCACGGCGAGGAGATCACCGTCGGCGAGGTCGGCCTGGAGGTGATCCACCTGCGCGGGCACACCCCGGGTTCGATCGCCCTGTACCACCCCGGCCACCTGTTCACCGGCGACTCGCTCTTCCCCGGCGGCGTCGGCAACACCAACAAGGATCCCGAGCGGTTCGCCCGGCTCTTCGCCGACGTGTCGGAGCGGATCTTCGACCGGCTGCCGGACGACACCTGGGTCTATCCGGGCCACGGCAAGGACACCACGCTCGGCGCCGAACGCCCCCACCTGCCCGAGTGGCGCGAGCGGGGCTGGTGACGCTCGCGGCGCGGGATCGCACCGCCCGCGGGGACCGCCGGTCCCGGCGGGCGGTTCCGGCGGTCAGCCGACTTCGGCGGACGCCCTGCGCTGCTCCTTGCGCTTCTCCCGCTTGAACATCAGGACACGCAGCGGGATGGCCGCCACGATCGTCATCTGCATGACGGCCCCGACCTTGATCAGCGTGTCGCCACCGGCCAGGCCCGCGACCCAGATGGTCAGGCAGGCAACATTGATCATCATCCAGGCGAGTACCCCGGCGGCCACGTTGCCCTTGGGTTTGGGGTACTCGATCCGGCTCACCATGAGATACGCCACACCGAAGATGGGCAGGATCGTCCAGATCGACGGGGGGAACAGCAGTACGACCGAGACCACGGTCATGGCGCCCATCGGGATGGGCAGGCCCATGAAGTCGCCGCTCTTGGTCTTCACACAGGCGAAACGCGCCAGCCGGATGACCCCGGCCAGCAGCACGGACGCCGCCGCGGTCATCACCAGCAGGAACGGGATCTGCTGATTGAACCCCGCCCAGATGACCACCATGAAGGCGGGGGCGAAGCCGAAGCTGATCACGTCGGCGAGGTTGTCCAGCTCGGCCCCCATGGCCGAGGCGCGGAACTTCCTGGCCACCAGGCCGTCGAACAGGTCACAGGTGGCACCGATCAGCAGGAGCACCACGGCGGTGCCGAAGAACCGGGGGTCGGCCGCGAAGGGCTTGCCCTCCTGCAGCGCGTTGATGGCCGACCAGGAGAGCACGCAGACCGCCAGGAAGCCACAGAGGGCGTTGCCCAGCGAGAGGGAGTCGGCGGCCGACAGGCGGAACGCCTTGCCCACGGGTCCTCGCGGCTCGTCGTCCGTCTCGTCCATCGGCCAGCTCGCGTCAGCCGTGGTCAAGACCGGTCACCCCCGCGACGGTCCGCTGGCCCACCGAGACGGCCGGGGCGATCCCCTCGGGGAGATAGACGTCGACCCGCGAGCCAAGCCTGATCAGGCCGATCCGCTCGGCTCTGGCGACCTTCGCCCCCTCGGCCACGTAGGGCACGATGCGGCGGGCGACCGCGCCGGCGATCTGGACGAACTCGATGTCGCCGAGCGCGGTGTCCAGGTGCCAGACGACCCGCTCGTTGGTGTCGCTGTCCTTGTTGAACGCGGGCAGGTACCCCCCGGAGACGTGCTTCACCGAGGTGACCGTGCCGGCCAGCGGCGCCCGGTTGACGTGCACGTCCAGTGGGCTCATGAAGATCGCCACCCTGGTCCGGCCGTCCGGCCATGGATCGATGCTCTGCACCACACCGTCCGCGGGCGACAGGATCCGCCCGGTGCCCGGAGTCCGATCCGGATCGCGGAAGAACCAGAGCATCCCACCGGTGAGCGCGGTCAGCGGAACCGCCGCCAGCGCCCAGCGCCGGTCACGGCGGCTGAGCAGGGAGGTCACGGTGGCGGCGGCCACGGTCGGAAGCAACCACGGGGAGACGCCACGTGCCAGGCCCAGCGGACCTGGCCGGTGGCTTGCTGAATCGTGGGACACAGGGAACCTTTTGTGATGTCTTGCGGCATTAGACCGGTATGTCTACCCGCTCTGGGGCAGGATGTTACCCATCTCTTAGCCCTTATAAGGCGCAATGAGACAAGCAAAGCGCCTCACACGCCGATTCGCTAGCCCTGCTCGACACTCGCCGGGGTGGTGTTTTCCTTGCCTGCGCGAGCATCACGCCGGACCTTCACGAGGCTGATCACGGTGGTGACGGCCATCGTGACGACGATGACCGACAGTGACACCCAGATCGGCACCTCGGGAGCCCAGGAGACGCCACTGGAGTGCAGCGCCTCGAGGATCAGCTTAACCCCGATGAAACCGAGGATGAACGCGAGACCGTAGCTGAGGTAGACCAGCCGCTGGAGCAGACCTCCCAGCAGGAAGTAGAGCTGGCGCAGACCCATCAGCGCGAACGCGTTCGCGGTGAAGACGATGAAGGCGTCGGTGGTCAGGCCGAAAATCGCCGGAATCGAGTCGAGCGCGAACAGCAGGTCGGTGGTGCCGATGGCGATCATGACGATCAGCAGCGGGGTGACCATGCGCCTGCCGTTGACCTTGACGACGACCTTGGAACCCACGTAGTCGTCGGTGTGCGGCAGCACCCGCCGGGCCCAGCGCAGGACCGCGTTCTCCGGAAGGTCCTCCTCCTGACCGAACTGGCGGACGAGCTGGACCGCGGTGTAGATCAGGAACAGGCCGAAGACGTAGAACAGCCAGCCGAAGTTGGCCAGGGCGGCGGCGCCGAGGGCGATGAAGATGCTGCGCATGACCAGCGCCATCAGGATGCCGACCAGCAGCACCTTGTGCTGGTAGACCCTCGGCACCGCGAAGCGGGTCATGATGATGTAGAAGACGAAAAGGTTGTCGACGCTCAGGCTGTACTCGGTGATGTAGCCGGCGAAGAACTGTCCCGCGGAGGTGGGGCCCGCGGAGATCCACAGCACGATACCGAAGATCACCGCGAGGGTGACGTAGAAGCTGACCCAGAACCCGGCCTGCTTGAGGGAGAACTCCCGCGGCTCACCCCGGTCGACGATCCACAGGTCGAAGGCGAGAACCACGAGCAGACCGCCGATAACGGCCAACCATGCCCAGACAGGAACAATCACAACTGATAAACCTCCGGCGGCGCGCACGACAGACTGCCGGAGGTCTCTCCCGCCCGCATGAGGCATCAACTGAGCCAGTCGAAGTGCGGACCGACAGCCCCGGGGGCCTCGTGGAGCGAGGCAACACCGTGATGACGAGACTGCCGCGAAGGGATACTCCCCCCCTAAACACGCCAGTATAGGTCTCCGGCATGGTGGCACCTAATCCAACATCACGGCCTCTCCGCCTGTTCCGCCGGGCTTCCCGCCTCGCCCGCCGCCAGGCTCCAACCCCCTCCGGAGACCTGGCGCGGACCCCGAGCGGGCCCCTTCAGCCCCTTGGGGAAAGCCCGGCGTAGACCGTGAGCACCGCCTCCAGCGCCTCCGGTTCACCCGGCATCCCACGCCCTCGCCTGGCGGCGGCGGCGGCCAGTTCCGCCGCGAGACCGTCGTCGGCGAGCACCCTCGCGACCGCGTCGCGCATCGCCGCGACATCCCCGTACGGCACCAGCAGCCCCGCCTCACCCACCATCGCCGGGATGCCCCCCACCGCGGTGGCGACGACCGCCGTACCCGCCCGCAGGGCCTCCTGCACGGTGAGCGGCTGCCCCTCCCAGCGGCTCGGCACCAGCAGTGCCCTGGCCACCCCGAGCAGATCCGCCACGTCGGTACGGGCACCGAGCAGCCGCACCGGCAGGTTCTCCCGGTCGATCCGCTCCTGCAACTCCGCCCGCAGCGGCCCCTCCCCCGCCACCAGGAACACCGGCCCCGGCGCGTGCCCCGCGTCCCGGCGAACCTCCGGCAGTGCCTTCGCGACATCGAGCAGGGTCTCCAGGCCCTTCTGCTGGGCGAGCCTGGCGACCGTCAGGAAGATCACCCGCTCTCCCGTACCGAGCTCCCGCCGGATGTCCCCGGCCTCACGCCCGGAAGGGAGCAGCGCGGGCGCCGGGACCACGGCGGCCTCGACGTGCCCGGCCCCCAGGTGGGCCATCCGCTCCCCCAGATCGGGGGAGACGACCAGGATCCGGTCGGCGCGGCGGGCCACGATCCGTTCCAGGAGGCCGTAGACCGCGCCGACCACGCCACCCGCCGTCGCGGCGTTGTGCAGGGTCACCACCAGGCCGGTCCCGGTTCCGGCCAGCGCGATCGCCGCCAGCGCCCCGGCTCTCAGCCCGTGGGCGTGCACGGCGTGCGCCCCGCGCAGCGTCCTGAGCGCCGTGACCGCCCGTAGATCGTCGAGCGGGCGGGGTCGATCGGAGATCGGCACCGGCACGAAGCGCGCGCCGAGTGCGGCGAACCCGAAGGCCCGCTCCGTGCTCGGGGGACCCGCCACGACCACCCGGTGGCCGCCGCGCACCAGCCCTCCGGCCAGCATGGCGACGTGCCTGCCGACCCCTCCCTCGCTCGTGCCCAGCACGAACGCCACCCGCGTCCCCTGGTCAGCCATCGAAACCGCTCCCCTCCTTCACCGGTCCCCCGCGCAGTCGTGCCAGCAGCGCCCGGGCGTCCCGCCTGTCGATCATCATCGCCACGGCCGCGAACACGGCCGTCCCGGCGATCGCGGCGGCCAGTCCGACCGCCACGGACTCCCACCTGGACACCGCTCCGAAGGCGTCGACCAGGGTCAACCCCGCCCCCCAGGCCGCGACGCCGCCGACCAGGGCGGCCAGGAAGGTGCGCGGCGTTCCCTCCAACGCGGCCGCCCCCCTGGCCCGGAGTACCGCGAGGACCAGCAGCAGCCCGCCGACGGTCATGCCGATCGTGCTGCCCAGCGCCAGTTGCCCGACCACGTCGGCCGGACCCGCCGCGGCGTGGGCGAGCACGACCTGTGCCGCCAGTGCGACGGACCACCCGGCCACCGAGGCGACCGCCGCCGACCGCCCCAGACCGCAGGCGTACAGGATGCGGGCCAGGTGCAGCATGAGCGCGTACCCGGCCAGGCCGGGCGCGAACAGCGCGACGGCCCTGGCCATCTCGGCGGGCTCCCCGCCCGGGGTCTCCTCCAGGAAGACCCGCGACACCGGCAGCGCGACCGCCGCCATCACTCCGGCCGCGAGCCCCGTCACCAGCAGCACGATCCGCGTGGTGGAGGAGGTCAAAGCGTTGAACCCGGGCAGGTCCCCCTCTTCGGCGCGGGTGGACAGCACCGGGAAGGAACTGGTGGCGATCGGCATCACGAGCACCGCGTACGGCAGCTGGTACAGCGCCCAGGCGTAGGTGTAGACACCGATCGCGCCCTTGCCGCCCAGGCTGTTGGCCAGGAGGATGACGACGAGCAGCGCGATCTGCTGCGCGATCAGCACGGCGATACCGGCGGTGGCGAGCCCGCGCGCCCGGGCCGCGACCCCGGGTGGGAACGACAGCGAGGGCCGCAGCCGGAGCTTGAGCCTGGCCACCGGGACGACCACGGTGAGCACCATCGCCGCGGCGGCGACGGTCGCACCCAGGGAGAGCGAGAGCTGCCCCGCGGCGGTCAGGTCCGCCAGGTCCCCGGCGGCCGTCCCGTTGAGCACCTCGAACAGCAGCATGGAGCCGACGATGAGCAGGCTGGAGACCAGCGGAGCCAGGGCCGGGCCCATGAACCGCCGGTGTGCCTGGAGCACGCCGTACAGGACCACTGCCAGCCCGAAGAAGATCATGCGGGGGGCGAAGACGACGAGCATGCCGGTGCCGACCTCGACGACCTCCGCCAGGTCGCAGCCGCCCGGAGCGCCCACCAGCAGCGCGACGACCGGCCCGGCGAACGCCACGATGAGCAGCGCCAGCGGCACCATGACGAGCATCACCCAGGTGAGCAGCGCCGAGGTGATCTGGCCGGCCTCCGCCCTGGCCTCGGGATCGTCGTCGGCCCGGGAGGCCGCCGAGGCCAGCACCGGCACCACCATCCCGGCCAGCGCGCCGCCCGCCACCAGCTCGAAGACGATGTTGGGCACGTAGTTGGCGGTGTTGTAGGCGGTGCTCAGGCAGAGGTTGCCGACGGTCTGCGACTGGACGAGATAGCGGCCGAACCCGACGAGCCGGGCCAGGACGGTCACGATCCCGATGAGAAGTGCCGCTCCCGCGACCCCCCGGGCGATCCTGCTGCTCATCGGGTGGCGGGTGCCTGCTCCATGGGACGACGGCCGAGCATGTCGAAGCGGTGCAGGACGGGGTTGCCCGCGATCACCTTGGTGAAACTGACCTTCTCCGAGGCGGCGGTCAGCGCGACCACCGTGCCGAGCACGGCCAGGCGTCCCGGACGGCCCAGGGTGGCGGCGGCGGCCAAGCCGACAAGCGCGCCCAGCGCGTTGGCCCCCGCGTCGCCGAGCATGGCCCGCTCGCCGAGGTCCTCGGGCAGCAGCGCGGCGGCGGCGCCCATGGGAAGCGCGGCCAGGGTTGCCGGGACCGGGTCGCCCCTGAACAGAGCCGCGGCGAGCAGGGGTGCGCCGGCGAGCAGCCCCACCTTGACGGCACGCCCGGGACGCAGGTCGAAGAGGTTGGCCAGGTTGGCGCTCCCGGCGATCAGCGTGCCGTTGACGGCGACGTCGAGGGGCGCGCGGGAGACGGCGGTTGCGGCGGCCAGGCCGGTCGCGCCGATACCGAGGATCTTCACGGCCCCGCTGGTGACCTCCCCCTTGGCCAGGGCGCTCAGATGCCCCTTGAATCCCTTGGAGGAGGTCGCGCCGTACAGGTCGTCGTAGGCACCGAGGCCGCCGGCCCCCACGGCGGCCAGCAGCGCCGCCACCCGGGCCCTGCCGGTCAGACCGGGGATCACGGCCGCCGCGGCACCGGCACCGGCGACGAACGCCGGGCCCTCCAGCAGGGTGATCGGTTCGCCCCTGTGGTTCGTGCGCGCCCAGGTCTCCACATCGCCGACCGGAGGCCTGCGGGTGAAGGCCGCGTACGCGGCACGCGCGGCGACCGCGCCGAGGAGCGCACCGGTGAGGGCACCGAGAAAAGCACGACGAGCCATCGGGTCATCCTCCGGAGGTGGCCGTGACGGCCGTGGGGGTGGGCGTCGCGCTGGGCTTGATACCAGAGACGCCGGAGCCTATGCCGTACTGGCCGGCGAGCCCGGCCAGTTGCTCTCGGAGAGCGTAGACCACCACGACCCGCCCCGCGGGCATATCCGCGGTGTCGACACTGGAGACCTTCTCCGTGAAGGAGGTGTCCTCGCGGAGCGCGGTGATGATCCCACCGGCCGCGGCGGAGGTCTGCGTACCGGCCACCACCGTGCCCTGGCCCACCTCGTCGAGGCCCAGCGCCAGTGCCACCAGCGCGCCTGCCCGCCCGGCGGCGGTCTCTCCGGTGTACGCCTCCGCGGGGGCGATCACCAGGGCCAGTTCCGCGCGCTTGGCGGGGTCGTCGGTGACGGTGAGCAGGCCCGCACGCTGGAAGGCGTCGAGGATGCCCACTCCGGCCGGATGCTCCTTGCCCGCCTGGACGGGGTCGCTGGTCACGATCGCGTCGGCGAGCACCTGGGCCGCCTTGTCGTATGCCGTGTCCTCGACGGGGAAGACGGTCTCGGCGGCCTTGGCCCCGACGGCCAGCTTGTCGACGAAACCTGTCTGGGCGGGGTCGATGTACCTCTCGGTGAGGGTGATCCGGCCGGTCACGATCGCCCCGGCCTCCTCGATCACCTGCTGCGCCGACTCACGCACGCTCACCGTGGCGCCCGGCGCCTCGACGACCACGACGCGCCTGCCCACGAGCGCGTCCTGGACCAGCCGGGGGGTGTCGGCGGCCACGAAGGCGTCGTTGCCCGCCTCGCGCCGCTGCAGGGCCTCCACCTGGGTGCGGAGCTCGTTGTTGCCCTCGCGAAGCTGGTTGGCCAGGCCCTCGCTCGCCTTGATGACGGGGTCTTCGAGGAGGGTGGTGCCCAGCACGATGCCCACCGACAGCGCGAGGAAGATCGCGACGATGGAGACGAGGTGATAGCGGAAATCGATCACGAGAAGAGTCCGACCAGCCAGAAGATGAAGCCGCTCCAGACGTCGCGGACGCTGTCCAGCCAGATCTTGCCCACCGGAGAGACGACGATCGCCACTCCCATGGTGATCAGCGTGGTGGCGACGAGCAGGAGCAGGGACGGGGTGGAGATCCGGCTGCGGTAGAGCCGGCTGACGCCTTTTGCGTCGACGAGCTTGCTGCCCACCCGCAGGCGGGTGAGGAAGGTGCTGGCCATGCCGGAGCGCCCCTTGTCGAGGAACTCCACCAGCGTCGCGTGGGTGCCGACGGCGACGATGAGGTCGGCGCCCTTGTCGTCGGCGAGCAGCATGGCGATGTCCTCGCTGGTGCCGATCGCCGGGAAGAGCACCGCGCTGCGGCCGAGCTGCTGGACCCGTTCCAGTCCCGGCGCCCTGCCGTCGCGGTAGGCGTGCACGACCAGCTCGGCACCGGTGGTGAGCGCCTTGGTGGAGACCGAGTCGAAGTCGCCGACGATGATGTCCGGCAGGTAGCCGGCCTCCAGCAGCGCGTCGGCCCCGCCGTCCACCCCGATCATGACCGGGCGGTACTCACGGATGTAGGGGCGGAGGGCGGCGATGTCCTCCTTGTAGTGGTAGCCGCGCACCACGATGAGGACGTGCCGGCCCTCCATGACGGTCCGGATGTCGGGAACGCCGATCCCGTCGATGAGGAGGTCACGCTCGCGGCGGACGTACTCCATGGTGTTGACCGCGAACGCCTCGATCTGCACGGTCAGCCCGGCCCGCGCCTCGGTCATCGCGGCCTCGACGGACTCGGGGGTCTGCACGTCGCCCTTGCCGACCGCCTCATCGTCGAGGTAGACGACGCCCTCGTGCAGCCGGACCAGGTCTCCGTCCTTGATCCGTTCGAACAGCTCGGAGGTGGCGTTGTCCACGAACGGCACTCCGGCGTCAACGATGATCTGCGGGCCCAGGTTGGGGTAACGGCCGCTGATGCCCGCGGCGACGTTGACAACGCCTGCCGCACCGCACGCGACAAGCGCCTCCGCGCTGACCCGGTCAACGTCAACGTGATCGATAATCGCGATTTCCCCGGCCCTGAGGCGCTTGGTCAGCCTCTTGGTCCGCCGATCGATTCTCGCCACTGCCGTCACCCCGGGAAGGTCCGTGACCTTCCTGCGGCGGAGGTACCCGGTGAGCCTGTCTTGAAGCCCGTCAATCGGCACCTTCATCACGACCATCCTGCCAGAGTGAACGACCAGGAGAGCCAAACAGTCGGCAGCGTGTCAGGTACGTCACCAGTGACCCCCGCCACCCGCTCCCCCGGAACATACGGATTACTCCTTCAAACCGCTACTTACTCCCTCGTCCCTCCCGGGGATGTCCGGTCACGCCTTGTCGGCGGCCGCGATCGACAGGAGCTCCTCCGCGTGCGCGCGGCCCAGCTCGGAGTTCTCAAGCCCGGCGAGCATGCGGGACAGTTCCCGCGCCCTGCCGTCCTTGTCGAGGGCGATCACGCCGCTCCGCACCACGCTCCCGTCATCGGCCTTCTCCACGACGAGATGCTGGTCGGCGAAGGCCGCCACCTGCGGAAGGTGGGTGACGACGATCACCTGGGAGGTCCTGGCCAGCCGCGCCAGCCTGCGGCCGATCTCCACCGCGGCCTTGCCGCCCACGCCCGCGTCGACCTCGTCGAAGACGAACGTCGGGACCGGGTCGGCGCCGGCGAACACCACCTCGATGGCGAGCATCACCCGGCTCAGCTCGCCGCCCGAGGCGCCCTTGTTCAGCGGCAGGGGCGGCGAGGCGGGGTGCGGCGACAGCCGCAGCTCGACCTCGTCGACACCGTGCGGGCCGAACTCGGGGGCGGCGACGATGGTGACCACCACCCTGGCGTGCGGCATGGCCAGCGCGGTGAGCTCCTCGGTCACGGCCTGCCCGAAGCGCTCCGCGGCCACCGACCTGACCCGGGTCAGGTCGGCGGCCAGCTCGGTGAGGCGCCCGGTGAGCTCCTCGTGCTCGCGGGTGAGCTCACCGATGCGGTCGTCGTCACCGTCGAGCTCCGCGACACGCGCGGCGGCCCGAGCGGCCCAGGCGAGCACCTCGGCGCTGTCCTGGCCGTACCTGCGGATGACGTGGATGAGCGCGGCCCGCCGCTCCTGCACCGCCGCGAGCCGGCCCGGATCCGCGTCGATCGACTCGGCGTACGCGGCCAGCTCGGTGGCGACGTCGGAGATCAGGTAGCCCGCCTCGGCGAGCCTTTCGGCGATTCCGGCGAGCGCCGGGTCGAAGTCGCGCACCGCCTCGACCGCCGTGCGGGCCTCGCCGACCAGCGCGATGGCGTCCGGCATGGCCTGCTCACCGGACATCGGGTCACCGAGCAGCGCCCGGTGCGCCGTCTCGGCGGCGCTCCGGAGGGAGTCCGCGTGGGAGAGCCGTTCCTCCTCCTCGCGCAGCTCGGTCTCCTCGCCGGCCTTGGGGTCGACCCTCTCGATCTCACCGAGCCCGAACCTGAGCTGGTCGGCCTCCTGGGCGCGCTCCCTGGCTCTGGTGGTCAGCTCGGCCAGCTGTTCCGCGATCTTCCTGTGCCGCTTGTACGCCTGCTCGTAGGCGCGCAACGGCTTGACCAGTTCCTCGCCCGCGTAGCGGTCCAGCGCGGCGCGCTGGCGGCCGGGCTGCAGCAGCCGCTGCTGGTCCATCTGGCCGTGCACGGCCACCAGGTCCTCTGCCAGGTAGGTGAGCGTGCCGACGGGGACGGTACGCCCGCCCAGCCAGGCACGGCTGCGCCCCTCGACGGAGACGGTCCGCGAGATGATCAACTCGCCGTCCTCGACCTCGCCGCCCACGTCCTGGACCTGCTGCGCGACCCGTCCCGCCGGGTCGACGATCAGTGTGCCCTCGATGGTGGCCCGCTCGGAGCCGGGACGGACCCGGGCGGGATCGGCCCGGCCGCCGAACAGCAGCCCCAGACCGGTCACCACCATGGTCTTGCCCGCACCCGTCTCGCCCGTGACCACGGTGAATCCCGGCGATAGCACCAGGACGGCCTCGTCGATCACGCCGAGCCCCTGGATGCGGACCTCCTCGACCCTGGGTCGCACTGGTCCCTCCCGTCACATCGAATTCACCGAACATCAGTGCGGTGCGCGGGCACGATCCTACGCGCTTGAGACGTCACCCGCCCTGCCGTACTAGGGCCTCACACGTCCGCGCCACCCCTGTACAGGGAGATCGAACTTGGCGACCAACCTGTCGGTGAACGGCGCGCCCGTGTCCTCCAGACCGTGCAGCCGAGCCAGTCGTACCGGTAGCTCGGCCCGTCGCAGTTCCACCCTCGCCCCGGCGGGCAGGTCGAACCTGCGGCGCCCGTCGCACCACAGCACCGCTCCCGCGGTCTCCGTCTGGACCTCCAGCGCGAGCCTGGAGCGGGGCGAGACCACCAGGGGCCGGGAGAACAGCGCGTGGGCGCTGATCGGCACCAGCAGCAACGCCTCCACCTCGGGCCAGACGACCGGCCCTCCCGCGGAGAAGGCGTACGCGGTGGAACCGGTCGGCGTGGCGCAGATCACCCCGTCACATCCCCAGCGCGACAGCGGGCGCCCGTCGATCTCGGCGACCACCTCGAGCATCCTCTCGCTCTTCTCGACGGTGGCCTCGTTCAGCGCCCAGCTGTCGGCCAGCAACTTGCCGTTGAGGCGGGCGGTGACCTCGATGGTCATCCGCTCCTCGACGTCGTAGCGACCTTCCACCACACTGTCGACCGCGACCGCCAGGTTCTCCACCTCGGCCTCCGCCAGAAAGCCCACGTGCCCGAGGTTCACCCCCAGCAGCGGCACGCCGGCCGGGCGGGCGAACTCGGCCGCCCGCAGGAGGCTCCCGTCGCCGCCGAGCACGATCATCATCTCGGCGTCGTCGACCGCCGCCGAACCGGCGGGCACCACGTCGGCCCCGGCGCAGGCGATCTCGTCGGCCTCGGCGCTGAGGACGCGCACGGTCAATCCGGCGTCCAGGAACCGCTGGATCACCATCCGGGCGCTGTCGACGGCCGCCGGCCGGCCGGTGTGCGCGGTGACCAGCACGACGCGCTTGGCAGTCATCTCATCTCCTCGAGCGTGGAGACCCCGAGCCCTGGCTCTGGGGAGGAAGTCCAACTCAGCTCTTCCAGTGTGGGTGCCCCGAGTTTCGGCTCCGGGCAGGATGTCAGGTCGTGTTCTTCCGGGTCGCCCGCTACCGGGGGCCCTCCGCCACCGCTCGCTCGATCTCGGCGCCGAGGTCGGCGACCGGCGGAGCCCCCTCCCCCTTACCCAGCCAGATGACGTACTCGACGTTGCCCGACGGGCCGGGCAGCGGGCTCGCGGTGACCCCTCGCACGGCCAGGCCGAGCGCCCGCGCGGTTTCGGCCACGTCCCGGACGGCCTCCGCGCGGAGCGCGGGATCACGGACGACGCCGCCCGCGCCGACCCGCTCCCTGCCGACCTCGAACTGGGGCTTGACCAGCATCGCGAAATCGGCCCGCTCGGCGGCGCAGCGCACCAGGGCGGGCAGCACCAGGCGCAGCGAGATGAAGGAGAGGTCCCCGACGACCAGGGTGGGCGCCTCGCCGACCTGGTCCGGCGTCAGGTCCCTGACGTTGACCCGCTCCATGACCGTGACCCTGTCGTCGGTCCGCAGCGACCACGCGAGCTGGCCGTAGCCGACGTCGACGGCCAGCACGTGGGCCGCACCGCCGCGCAGCAGCACGTCTGTGAAGCCTCCGGTGGAGGCGCCGGCGTCCAGGCAGCGGCGCCCGGCGACCGTGAGTCCGAGGGGACCGAATGCCTCCAGCGCGCCCAGGAGCTTGTGCGCCCCTCGCGAGACGTAGTCCGGGCCCCCGGTCTCCTCCACCACCACGATGGCCGAGGCGGTGTCGACCTGGGTCGCCGGCTTGGCCGCCACCCGGCCGCCGACGCTGACCCGGCCGGCCTCGATGAGCTGGGCCGCCTGTTCCCTGGAGCGCGCCAGCCTCCTGCGGACGAGTTCGCTGTCGAGGCGTACCCGCCGGCTCACGGGTGCCGGTCCGGGGCGTCGTCCACCGAGGCGAGCGCCTGCTCCAGTCCGGTGAGCACCTCCTCGAAGACGTCCGCGTGCGCGGAGACGGGCAGGACGCCGAGCCGGGCGAGCCCGCCCAGCGCGTCGTCCGCCCGCTCGTCGCCCGTCTCCTCAAGCAGGTCCGTCATGCGCCCCCTCCGGATCCTCTCCTGGCCGCCTCGGCCGTCGTGGCCGTCCCGGTGCCCCTTGCCGCCGCACGGACGCGACGCTCACCGGTCCCGTGCCCGTGAATTCCCCGACCGTATCGGAACCCGCGCCCCCCGTCGCCCCGGCGGGCCTCCCCGGTTCCGTCGTCTCCCGCCTCCCGCCGCCCCGGCGTGGGCCGGGAGTGCGGTTTCTTCAAAGCTGGGCAAAGCGCGAACTATCGCGGGGGCTCGCGCGTTGTCATCTCATTAAGATCGGCGGCCGCCCAGGCACACCCTCCTCAGGGTTTCGTGCGCCGCGGCGTACGCCTCTTTCCCGGCACACCCCGCGCCGGATTGCATGCCGTACCCATGTGGAACGCTACCGTCCGTACCTGAAAGGGATTAAGGCCGGTCCGGAAGAGAAGGGAGCGCCACGCGATGGCGACCGTCGACGAGTGCCGGGCGGCACTGCGCAAACTCGGCGAGCAGTTCGACGAGGTTGACCAGGCAAGCCGCGCCAAGCACGTGGTCGAGCGCAGCATCAGCTGCCACATCAAGGATCTCGGCGTGACCTTCTACGGCCGCATCCACCACGGCGGTCTCGGCCCCTTCGAGGATCTGCCCTCGGACGACGGCAGGGAGGCGGAGGTGAAACTGACCATCGGCAGCGATGATCTCGTCGCCCTGGTCAACGGGGAACTCGACATGGGGCGGGCCGTGTTCGGCGGCCGGGTCAGGGTCGACGCCAGCTTCGGCGACCTTCTCCGCCTGCGCAAGCTTCTCTGAGAGGCCCGCCCGAGGGCGGGATCACCTGAGGGGGAGTCCGTCTGGACGAGGACGGCACTCTCTCAGCCTGCGGGCGAGAACGCGGAGTCGAGTGCCGCCTTCACCGCGTCCTCGTCCGCCCGCCCCTCCCCCGCGGCCTCCCAGGTCGCGGCCGAGGCGGCGCGGAGACCGTCGAGCGGCTCGCCTCCTCCCTCAAGGGTGAGGGCTCCCTCCTGCCAGCGGGCCGTCCACCCGTCGCAGGTCCACCCGTCCCGGACCCGCCGTACCTCGGGATAGGGCCGGTGCAGTGCGGACAGATCGTCGGCGACATAGGTCGGCCGGTGCCGGGGAGCGGCGGTCAGCACGTCGAGCGCGTTCGCCACCCCCGTCAGGACCAGCAGGCTGTCGACTCCGGCGTTGGTCGCCCCCTCGATGTCGGTGTCGAGCCGGTCACCGACCACCAGGGGCCGCCGTGACCCGGTACGGAGCATCGACTCCCGGTGCAGGGGCGGCTCGGGCTTGCCCGCGACGATCGGCTCCACCCCGGTCGCCGTGGCGATGACCCTGACCATCGCGCCGTTACCGGGAAACTCGCCTCTGCCGGTCGGCATGGTCGAGTCGGCGTTCGCGGCCACGAAAAGCGCTCCCTCACGCACCGCGAGTGTCCCCTCGGCCAGTAGGCCGTAGGAGAGGTCGGGGGCTATGCCCTGGACGACCGCGACCGGGCTGTCCAGGGCGGTGCTGACCGGACGCAGACCATGGGCGCGCAACGCGGTGCGCAGTCCCATCCCGCCGACCACCAGCACCGCGGCACCCGGCGCGACCCGCTCGGCCACGAGCCGTGCGGCTGCCTGGGCGGAGGTGACGACGTCGTCGGGGATCGCCGGAGCACCCAGCGCGCTCAGGTGCTGGGCGATGGCGCCGGGGGTGCGTGAGGCGTTGTTGGTGACGTAGGCGAGACGCACACCGCGCTCCGCCGCCCGGCGTAGCGCCTCGGGCGCCCCGGGTACGGCGTCGCGTCCGAGATACACCACCCCATCGAGATCAAGGAGGAGGGTGTCATACAGGTCGATCAGCGCGTCGGTGTCCACCGACCTATTTCATCACCCACGTTCCATTGCTCGCACAGATCACATACGGATCACATCCGGCGGGCCCGTAACGTGGCGCGCACGCTTTTCAAAGCGGAGACGTAGTGCCGCTGGTCGGGCCGCATCGCGACGGCAATGGCCAGCGGCTCCTGGGCTCCTTCCATGTCCCCGGTCCGCCACAGGGCGAGCCCGAGACCGAAATACGCGTAGTCCTCGGCTGGATTCGCATCGATGATCCAGCGAAAGCTGTCGACCGCGTCGGCGTACTGCCGGGAGTTGAACTGCGCCCGGGCGAGAGCCTCACGGATGCTCCGGGACTCCGGCTCCGCGTAGGCCGCCCGCTCCAGCAGCGCGGCGGCCGCCGCCGGGCTCCCCTCGGCCAGCAGCCTCATCCCTCGTTGAAACCATTCGTAGACGTCCCCGACCGGAGCGCCCGTCTCGGGGTTGGGGGAATCAGACGGACCGCTACGTCCTTGGACCATTGTGTGAGGCCTCCTTCATCGACAGACGACAGATCTGGCCGACTCCCTGACGGGACCGGGCACCACCGCAGCCTCGAGGCGGCGCCCGGCCGTTTCAGGCCTTTATGGCAGCATGCCCTCTA
Organism: Streptosporangium sp. NPDC049644; assembly: GCF_040675205.1. NCBI lineage: Bacteria > Bacillati > Actinomycetota > Actinomycetes > Streptosporangiales > Streptosporangiaceae > Streptosporangium > Streptosporangium sp. NPDC049644. The sequence goes on from NZ_JBFAOJ010000070.1 coordinate 46,218, forward strand.
TGGCGAATCCTGAACTGCCGGTGCCCGACGGGCTGGTGCTACGCCCGTTCCACGGCGTACGGTTCACGGTCGACGATCTGGCCGGGGTCACCTCGCCGCCTTACGATCTCATCGACAAGGCAGGCGTACGGGAACTGCTCGACACCCACCCCAACAACGTGGTGCGTTTGATCCTTCCCGGCATCGACCAGCCCAGGTACGCCGAGGCACGGGAGAGACTTCAGGAGTGGCTCTCCTCCGGGGTGCTGGCCGCCGACGAGACACCCGCGATCTACGTCTACGAGCAGTCCGGGCCCGGGATCCTGCAGCGCGGACTCATCGGCGACGTGGGCCTGGCGGGGCCGGAACAGCACATCGTCCTGCCTCACGAGAACGTGATGCCAGGACCGGTCGCCAACCGGCTGGCGCTGATGCGCACCACGGAGGCCAACCTGGAGCCGATCTTCCTGCTCTACGACGGCGCGGGCGGCGCCGCCACCCGCCTCGTCGACCGGATCGCCGCCTCCCGGCCTCCGCTGGCGGAGGCGGTGACCGGCGACGGGGTCAGGCACCGGTTGTGGGCCGTCACCGACACCGGTGAGCTCGCCTCCATCAACGCCGATCTCCGCCCTCGCCAGGCTCTGATCGCCGACGGGCACCACCGCTACGCCACCTACCTCGAACTCCAGCAGGAACACCACGCCGCGAGGCCCGAGCCCGGGCCCTGGGACTTCGGTCTCGCGCTCCTGGTGGACTCCAGCGCCTATCCCCCGCACCTGAAGGCCATCCACCGGGTCATTCCCGAACTGCCGCTCGGGGAGGCACTGGCCAAGGCCAGGAGCTCCTGGCAGGTACGGGAGCACGCGGGCCTGACCGAGGGGCTGGCCGCGCTGGAGGAGAGCACCGGACCGGCCTACCTGCTGTCCGGCGGGGGTCCCGCCTACCTGCTCACCGACCCCGACCCCGACCGGCTCGCGCACGCCATGCCGATCGACCGCTCGGCCGGGTGGCGGGCGCTGAACACCTCCATCCTCGCGGAGTTCCTCCTGCCGAAGGTGTGGGGGATGCGGGACGACGAGCGTTCGGTGCGCGTCGTCCACCACGATCCGGAGGCCGCCGTACAGCTCGCGCGGGCCTCCGGCGGGACTGCGGTGCTGCTGCGCCCGCTGGCGGTCGAGGACGTGCTCGCGATCGCGGCCCGGGGGGAACGGGTGCCCCGCAAGTCCACCTCCTTCGGCCCCAAACCCCGCACCGGCCTGGTGCTGCGTCTGCTCACGAGCGGCCCGGCCCCTCAGCAGGCCGGGGCTTTGAGCGACTCTGAGGTCTCTGGCTCCTGGGGGTCCGAACAGTGACCGGGTTCACGCGTTCACCTCCGAGACGACGCCTTTCTTCACGTACGGAAGTGAGCGGACGAGGACGACTCTCTACGATGTGAGCTGCGCCGGAATGGCCGAATACCGTTCTGGGGACGCCGGTTCCAGATATGAGGTGACCTGTGGACAACATCACCGCCCTCGGCGGAGACGTCTATGAGATCGACACGAGGATGGCCGGATACTCCAGTATCACGGCCGGATACCTGATCCTCGGAGATCGGCCCTGCCTGGTGGAGACGGGCACCTCCACCTCGGCCCCCGTGGTACGCGACGCCCTGACCTCGCTGGGCGTCGGCCCGGCGGATCTCGCGACGATCGCTGTCACGCACATCCACCTGGACCACGCGGGCGGAGTCGGGGACCTCGCCGGTTTCTACCCGGACGCGGAGATCGTGGTTCACGAGAAAGGCGCCCGGCATCTCGCCGACCCGGCCAAGCTGATGGCCAGCGCGCGAATGGTCTGGGGTGACAAGCTGGACATCCTGTTCGGCGAGCTCTCCCCCACCGAAGCCTCGCGAATTCGCGCGCTGGGCGACACAGGCACCATCGACCTCGGCAACGGACGCACGCTGAGCAGTCACTACTCCCCGGGACACGCCAAACATCACGTGGGGCTCATCGACTCCGGTACCGGTGACCTCTATGTCGGCGACGCGGCCGGGGTCTACCTTCCGGAGACGGGCGACCTACGCCCCGCCACGCCCCCGCCGGACTTCGACCTGCAGACCGCGCTGGACTCGATCGCCCTGTTCAGGGCGCTGGGCCCGCAACGGCTGCTCTTCAGCCACTACGGACCGGTCACGGACGTGGAGGAGATTCTGGGACGCTCCGCCGAGGAGTTGCGCGTCTGGGTAGACCTGACCCGTCAGGCCCGCTCACAGGCCATGGACCTGGACCACGCGGTGGCCATGGTCAGGGAGCGGACCCGCGACCGCTATGCGGCGCTGAAGGCGGACGAGGCCACCGCCGAGCAGTTCGAACTGCTGAGCGGCGCCCCGTCCAACGTGGCCGGCATCCTGCACTGGCTGGACCGGACGGAGTCGTAAGGACGCGTCCTTACGGCCCAGGACCGCGCTGGAATCGCCGTTTCAGGGGAACGGGCCGTTTGCCCGCTCCCCCGAAATACCGCGAAGTCCCCCGGGGAACTACTTCTCCTCGGGCTTGCTCCGGCGATTCTGGCCCTGCTCGTCGTCCTCGTCCCGATCGTCGGGGGCGTCCCGGAGGATGTCGCCGAAGTCAGGTTCGATGAAGGCCGGCTCGACAGCCTCCTGGATCTTCCGCTCGGTACCGGCCGTTCCGTTCGGGTCAGCGGTGCCGTTGTCCAGGGCATCACCGATCACGGGCTTTCCCGTGCCGAACGCCTCCTCGTAGAGATCGTCTTCGTCCTCGATGTCCGCGTCCAGAGTCGCCACGTCGTCGATCTCGTCGTCGGCGTCGGCGTCGGCGTCGTCCAGGAAGCGGTCGTCGTCGGCTTCCTCGTCCTCGAAATCGTCGTCCTCTTCGAGATCCTCGATGACGGCCCCGGTCAGCTCCGCGTAACGCTCGGCCGCATCGGTCTCACCGTCCTCGTCGAAAGCCATCGCCCGGCCGAACCACTCGGTGGCGGGCCCCTCGTGACCCGCCTCGAACAGCGCGTCGGCGTAGGCGAAGGCGAGACGGGCCGACCAGGGCTGGGGACGCGTGTCGCGCAGCTCGGGCAGGCGCTGGAGGGTGATGACCGCGGCATCGTGCTGACCGAGATCACGCCGGGCGCCGGACTCCACGATGGCGAGCTCGATCTTGCCGACACGGTCGAGCCGCTCGGCCTCCTTGGAGCGGACCAGATCGAGGGCGCGCTCGGGGCGGCCGAGGCCACGCTCACAGTCCGCCATGATCGGCAGGAACGAGTCAGAACCCGTCATCCGGCGGGCCGCGCGCAGGTCGCTGAGTGCTTCGGAGAAGTGGCCGGCATGGTAGGCCGCGATGCCGACCGCCTCGCGGATCACTCCGATCCTGGCCGCGAAGCGGCGGGCGACCTTGGTGTGCTCGTATGCCCGCTCCGCGTCGCCCTCGCCCAGAGCCCTCTCGGCTGCCACGAGGTGGCGGGAGATCAGCTCCGCGAGGTCGAGCGGGAGGGAACGGAGCTCCTCGCGAATCTCCTTGTCGAGCTCCTCCGCGGTGATGTCCGGGGCGAGCTCCGGCAATTCCTCACGCTGGCGACTGGGAGCCTCGTCACGGCCACCGGGCCGGTCATCCCGGCCATAACGGGTGCGTGACCCCTCGCCATCGCGGTCTCCCCGGTAACCGCCACCGGGACGGTCGTCGCGGTTGAACGGCCTACGCTCACCACTGTCAGGACGCGAACCGTAACGGCTACGAGCCTGATCACGGTCACCGTACGAACGACGCTCCCCGCCCGGACGGTCATCACGGTTGAACGGCCTGCGCTCACCGCTGTCAGGACGCGAACCGTAACGGCTACGAGCCTGATCACGGTCACCGTACGAACGACGCTCCCCACCGGGACGGTCATCACGGTTGAACGACGGACGATCTCCCCGGTAACCACCACCCGGACGGTCATCGCGGTTGAACGGCCTACGCTCACCACGATCGTCACGGTTGAACGACGGCCTGTCCCCACCGGGACGGTCATCGCGGTTGAACGGCCTGCGCTCACCACTGTCAGGACGCGAACCGTACTGACCACGAGCCTGGTCACGGTCACCGTACGAACGACGCTCCCCACCCGGACGGTCGTCCCGGTTGAACGGCCTGCGCTCACCACGGTCATCACGGTTGAACGACGGCCTGTCCCCACCGGGACGGTTGTCCCGGTTGAACGGCCTACGCTCACCACGATCGTCCCGGTTGAACGACGGACGATCTCCCCGGTAACCACCACCCGGACGATCGTCCCGGTTGAACGGCCTACGCTCACCACTGTCAGGACGCGAACCGTACTGACCACGAGCCTGGTCACGGTCACCGTACGAACGACGCTCCCCACCCGGACGGTCGTCACGGTTGAACGGCCTGCGCTCACCACGGTCATCACGGTTGAACGACGGCCTGTCCCCACCGGGACGGTCATCACGGTTGAACGGCCTACGCTCACCACGATCGGGACGCGAACCGTACTGACCACGAGCCTGGTCACGGTCACCGTACGAACGACGCTCCCCACCCGGACGATCGTCCCGGTTGAACGACGGACGATCTCCCCGGTAACCACCACCCGGACGGTCATCGCGGTTGAACGGCCTACGCTCACCACGATCGTCACGGTTGAACGACGGCCTGTCCCCACCGGGACGGTCATCACGGTTGAACGGCCTACGCTCACCACGATCGTCACGGTTGAACGACGGCCTGTCCCCACCCGGACGGTCGTCACGGTTGAACGGCCTGCGCTCACCACGGTCATCACGGTTGTAGGAGGGCCTGTCCCCGCGGTCACGGGCTCCGTAGGAACCGCCTCGGGACTGGTCGCGATCACCGTAGGAACGCTGGTTGTCAGCACGCGGTCCCGAAGACCTCTGCCCACCGCCCGGCCGGTCGTCGCGATTGAAGGGAGGACGACCGGAACCACGGTCGTCACGGTTGTAGGACGGCCTGTCGCCGCGGTCACGAGAGCCGTAAGAACCGCCCGGGCGCCCTTCTCGGCGCTCACCATATCGGGGGCCGTCTCCCGGACGTCCCCTGTAGCCACCTGCGCGATCGCCGCGGTGACCTCCCTGACCGCCAGATCCGCGGTTCTCGCCCTCTTCGCGTCGACCCGCGCCTTCAGGCCGGTTGTCACTGTTCACTTCTGGTCCATTCGTTGGCTCACTCTGCGAGCGCGTCCCATCTCCTCGATCGGATGGGACGGTCGCTGTGCGGGCGGTCTCCGGCCGCGGGGTGCGCCCCGTTCGCTATCGCTGCCCCGCCCTATCGTGGTCTGGCGCGACGAAGGCCACCCGCTGGTGGGGTGGCCCGGCCTCTCCAGCCTAGCAAGCCATTGAAACTCCATACGCCCTTCTCCCGCACCCGCAAATGATCACGAAGCCGGATTTCGGAGTGCTGCGGAGTCCGGCCCCCGCCTGCCACCGCAGGTTCGGTGGAGCAGGGGGCCGCTCAGCGGAGGCTCTCCCTTGGTGGCAAAAAGACTCCAGCGGCCTATCGGAGGTCTTGAGGTCCAGCCGCAATCCCTTGTTCGGAAGCTCTCTGGAAATCACTACGAAACCGGTGGGAGCCGATGCCGGCCCTTGAGATGGAAACTCACTGAAAACCCCAGGAGGAAACCCTGCAAGCCCCGCTGGAGTCCTCCGGAAAACACGAAGGCCCCCACCGAAAGGTGAGGGCCCACATGAAAGATTGTCCGGCGGCGACCTACTCTCCCACACCGTCCCCGGTGCAGTACCATCGGCGCTGAAGAGCTTAACTTCCGGGTTCGGAATGTAACCGGGTGTTTCCCCTTCGCCATAACCGCCGTAACACTATGAAACACACAAACCATCGTTTGCTGTCTCAGAATTGCCTAGTGGACGCGAGCAAGACCTTGATCTGGCGCTGCTCCGGACCCGGCGAAGGGACAGAGCGCTGCACAGACCAAGCATGTTGCTTTGTGGTCAAGTCCTCGGCCTATTAGTACTGGTCAGCTCCACACATTACTGCGCTTCCACTTCCAGCCTATCAACCCGGTCGTCTACCGG
>NZ_JBFAOJ010000071.1:0-51197 GCF_040675205.1 Streptosporangium sp. NPDC049644
GAAGACGACCGGCTGCTGTACATCGGCATCACGGAGAACATCACCGCCCGCTGGGGCAGCCATGCCACCAAGAAGGCGTATCCGCCGTTCTCTCACCGGGGATCACCGGTCGCGAGGACCGGCGACGACCGGCGTCAGGTCTGCAGCGCCGGGTCCAGCACCACGTCCTGGCCGTGCACGGTCGGTTCCTCGGGGAAGTGGCAGGCGGTCAGGTGCCCCTCCCTGTTGCCCTCCAGCCTGAGCAGCGGGGGCTCCTCGGTGGCGCACTTGTCCTGGGCCTTCCAGCAGCGGGTGCGGAAGCGGCAGCCGGACGGCGGGTTGATGGGGGAGGGCACGTCCCCCGCCAGGCGGATGCGCTCGCGCGGCTCGTCGTCCTCCTGCACCTCGGGCACGGCCGACAGCAGCGCGTGGGTGTAGGGGTGGCGGGGGCGCTCGTACAGGGAGGCGCGGTCGGCGACCTCGACGATCTTGCCGAGGTACATGACCGCGACCCGCTGGGAGAAGTGCCTGACGATCGCCAGGTCGTGCGCGATGAACAGGAACGCGATCCCCATGTCCCGCTGGAGCTGCTGGAGCAGGTTGACCACCTGCGCCTGGATGGAGACGTCGAGGGCCGAGACCGGCTCGTCCGCGATGATCAGCTTGGGGTTGAGGGAGAGCGCGCGGGCCACCCCGATCCGCTGCCGCTGGCCGCCGGAGAACTCGTGCGGGAAGCGGTTGTAGTGCTCGGGGTTGAGACCGACGATCTCCAGGAGCTCCTGGACCCGCTTGGTCGTGCCGCCCGGCGGGTTGATCCCGTTGATCTCCATCGGGCCGCCGATGATGGTGCCCACGGTGTGCCGGGGGTTGAGCGACGAGTACGGGTCCTGGAAGATCATCTGGATCTCGGCCCGGATCGGCTTCAGCTCCCTGCGACTGGCGTGGCCGATCTCGCGTCCGGCGTAGCGGATGCCGCCCGCGGTCGGCTCCAGCAGCCGGGCCGCCAGCCGCCCGGCGGTGGACTTGCCACAGCCGGACTCGCCGACCAGGCCGAGCGTCTCACCGGCGTGCACGGTCAGATCGATGCCGTCCACCGCGTGGACCCGGCCGACCTGCCGTTTGAAGACGAGGCCGCCCATCACCGGGAAGTGCTTCTTCAGACCGGACAGCTCCAGCAGCGGCTCGGAGGTCGTCTCGCTCACTTGTGGATCTCCCGCTTCTGGGCCAGGGTCAGGTAGCACGCGTCGCCGTGGCCGCGGTGCGGAGACAGCTCGGGCCGCTCGGAGCGGCACAGCTCGGGCCCCGCCACCTCCATGAAGTCGCACCGCGGGTGGAATGGGCAGCCGGACGGGACGTTGATCAGGCTCGGCGGGGTGCCGCGTACCGGCCGGAGCGGAATGTCCACCGATGCGCTCAACCGGGGCATGGAGGCCAGCAGGCCCCAGGTGTAGGGGTGGCGGGGCTCGCGGAGGACCTCCTTGACGGTCCCGCGCTCCACCGCGCGCCCGGCGTACATCACCAGCACCTCGTGCGCGGTGTTGGCGACCACGCCGAGATCGTGGGTGATCAGGATGATCGAGGTGCCCATCTGGTCCTGGAGGTCCTTGAGCAGGTCCAGGATCTGGGCCTGCACCGTCACGTCCAGCGCGGTGGTGGGCTCGTCGGCGATCAGCAGGTCGGGGTCGCAGACCAGCGCCATCGCGATCATCGCGCGCTGCCGCATGCCGCCGGAGAACTGGTGGGGATAGTCGTCCACCCTGGTCTTCGGCTGCGGGATGCCGACCCGGGTCAGCATCTCGACGGCACGTGCCCTGGCCTCGGCGCGGCTCGCGCCGGTGTGCTTGCGGTAGACCTCGGAGATCTGCTTGCCGATGGTGTGGTACGGGGAGAGCGAGGTCAGCGGGTCCTGGAAGATCATCGCGACCTTGTTGCCGCGCAGCCTCTCCATGGTGGACCTGGAGGCGCCGATCAGCTCCTCGTCGTCCAGCCGGATCTCCCCGCTGATCGTGGTGGTCTCCGGGTTGTGCAGGCCGAGCACGGTCAGGTTGGTCACCGACTTGCCCGACCCGGACTCGCCGACGATGCCCAGCGTGGTGCCCTTCTCCACGTCGAAGGAGAGCCCGTCCACCGCGTGGACGACGCCGTCCTCGGTGTGGAAGTCGACGGTCAGGTCGCGGACCGAGAGGAACGTTGACACTTTCTTCAGGACTCCTAACCCAGCCGCACGCGGGGGTCGATGAAGGCGTACAGGACGTCGACGACGATGTTGAAGAAGACGATCGCCCCGGCCGCCACGAGCACCGTTCCCATCAGCAGGGGCAGGTCGGAGTCCGTGACGGCCTGGATGGAGAGCCGTCCGAGTCCCTGCAGCCCGAAGGTGGTCTCGGTGATGATCGCGCCACCGATCAGCGTGCCGAGGTCCACGCCGAAGATCGTGATGATGGGCGTCAGGGTGCCGCGCAGGGCGAACCTCATCACCACGGTCCGGCCGGACATGCCCTTGGCCCGCGCGGTGCGGACGTAGTCCTCGCTGAGCTGTTCCACCATCGTCGAGCGCGTCATACGGGTGTAGTTGGCGGTGAAGATGATCGCCAGCACCACCCAGGGCAGCGCCAGCCCGCTCGCCCAGGCGATGGGATTCTCGGTGAACGGCAGGTACTGGGGCCGTTCGAGGATCTGGCCCTTGTAGACGAAGACGTAGAGCGCGAGCGTGCCGATGAAGTAGATCTGCACGGAGGCGCCGATCAGGGACGCCACGCTGGCGATCTTGTCCAGTGGCTTGCCCTGGCGCAGGGCCGCGATGATGCCGGTCGCCATGCCGAAGATGAGGAAGACGACCGCCGCGCCGATGGTGAGGGAGACGGTGACCGGCATCCGGTCCAGGATCGTCTCGAACACCGGCTCGCGGTTGACGAACGAGTAGCCGAGGCAGGGGGCCGGGCAGTAGTCCAGGTTCTCGTAGTCGCGGCCCACGAAGATGCCGGCCAGCCAGGCTACGAACTGGGCGAACAGAGGCTGGTCCAGTCCCAGATTGTGCCGCGCCTGCTCAAGGAGGTCGGGCGGGCACACCTTGCCGCAGGCGAGCCTCGCCGGGTCGGCGGGCACGGCGAAGAAGAGGAAGAAGGTGACCGCGGCGATGATCAGAAGCGTGACCGCGGCGCCGAGCGTGCGGCGAGTGATGAATGGAAGCATTGCCTGTTTCCCGAGGTGGCTGGGACCGCTGCGGGGGCCTGACGGCCCCTTGGCCGCGGCCTCGCGGGGGAGTGTCGTCCTACCGCGAGGCCACGGCCGCCGGTGTCTCCTAAGGCTTCGTGGGCGTTACTGCTTCACGAAGATTCTGTTCGGCTGGACGACCCACGACTGCGGGTCGATCTCCGCGCCGCCGATCTTGGAGCCGTGCAGGGTGTTGGCGATCCGGTTCTCGGCGACGACCAGCGGGGTGATCGTCTCCTGGATCTCCTTGTCCAGCGCCATCCACGCGGCGTTCTGCGCGTCGATGTCGGTCATGGCGGTGATCTCGTCCATCTTCTTGGTGATGGCCTCGTCCTTCAGGTGCGAGTAGTTCGGCGCACCGTCGGCGATCGGGCCGAAGATGACGGGCATGACCGTCGAGCCGGACGGCCAGTCGGCGCCCCAGCCGCCCCAGTACAGGTCGAACTCGTTCTTCGTCAGGCCGATGGAGTCGTAGTAGGTCTTGCGGTCCAGCGGCTTGGCGACGACCTTGATGCCGGCCTTCTCCAGGGCGCTCTTGATCACGACGGTGACCTGCTCCTGGACCGGCGTCTGGTTGTAGGCGTAGACGATGGTCGGCGTCGGGTTGCTCGACTCGGCCAGCAGCTGCTTGGCCTTCTCGATGTCACCCTCGGGCTTGGTCGTCTTGTTGAACAGGTCGTAGGGCTGGTAGCCGACCGTGGTGTTCTCGTTGAGGATGGTGGTCGGCAGCGCCGCGGCGGCCGGGCCGCCCATGGTCTGCTGGATCTGCTTGGAGGGCCACGCGTAGTTGATGGCCTGGCGGATCTTCTGGTCCTTCATCCGGTCAAGGTTGAAGTAGTAGTAGTTCCCGTACGGCGAGGGGCTCTTCATCAGGCGGGGCGCCAGCGCGGGGTCGCCGAGCACCTGCTGCAGCCGCTCCGGGGGAACCGTCGCGTAGAAGGTGAAGGCGGTCTGGTCCGGGCCCGCGTCCGCCATCAGGCGGTCGGTGATCTGCAGGGCCTCCTGGCCGAACTCCAGGCGCCACTTGTCGGGGTAGGCGCCGCGGATCGGGTCGGTGGCCGGGTCCCAGTTCGGGTTGCGCTCAAGGTCGATGGACTTGTCGACCACGTGGTTCTTGATGATGTACGGGCCGCTGGAGACGGGGGCCTTGTCGTACTTCTCCTTGGTGTCCTTGGCCTTGGGCACGATGCCGTAGCCGCCCATGGCGAAGGCGTAGTTGGCGTCGGCGTGCGGCGTCTTGAACTTGTAGACGATCGTCTTCTCGTCCGGCGTCTCGATGGCGTCCAGGCGCTTGCCGTCGTACGGGCCCTGGTAGGCCTTCTTGTGGTCGACGTCGGTCAGCCACTGCTGGATGTAGGTCGGGCCCTGGGTGATGAAGGAGGCGAACGTCCGCTCCATGCTCCACTTCACGTCCTCGGACGTGATGGGCGTGCCGTCCTCCCACTTCACCCCGTCCTTGAGGGTGAAGGTCCAGGTCTTGCCGCCGTCAGAGGGGGTGCCGGTGTCGGTGGCCAGGTCGCCGACCAGCTTGTACTCGCTCTTGGCCGTGCGCTTGTAGCCGGTCAGGGTACGCGCGATCAGGAGAGAGAAGTTCGTCTCGGTGTTGACGTAGAGCTGGCCCGGGTCCATGTGGGAGAAGTCGTCCCGGTCGATCATCGTGACGGTGCCGCCCTTGACGACGCCCTCCGGCTCGATGGCGGGACCCTTGGAGTCCTCCGCGGTGCCGACCGTGATGGTCGGCGCCTTGTAGGCCTCCACGGCGGGGGCGGACGCGCCGGCCGAGCCGCTGGGAGCGGCGGGGGCGCCCTGGTTGCCCTCGGCGCACGCGCTGGTGAGTGCGAGCGCGCCTATGGCGAGTACGGCCATCGCTGACCGCGTACGGACTTTCATCTCTCTCCTATCGGATCTAACGCTTGAGCTTGGGATCGAAGGCGTCGCGGACCGAGTCACCGAGCAGGTTGAACGCGATGACGAAGATCAGCAAAGCCGCGCCGGGGAAGATCAGGAAGGTGATGTCGTTCTGGTAGACCTGGGTACCCCGCAGGAACATCCGGCCCCAGTCGGGGATGGGCTCGATCATCCCGACGCCCAGGAAGGACAGGGCCGCCTCGGCGGTCACCATCGCGGGCAGCAGCAAGGTCGACTGGATCAGGATCGGCGTCCACAGGTTGGGCAGCAGCTCCTTGAAGATGATCCGGGCGGGGGAGGCGCCGGTCACCTTGGCGGCCTCGACGAACTCCCGCTCGCGCATGGAGAGCACCTGGCCGCGCAGCAGCCGGGCGATGCCGGCCCAGCCGAAGGCCGTCAGCAGGGTGATGAGCGTCACCGCCCGCAGCCAGACCGGGGTCTCCTCGGAGGGGTCGACGAAGAGGTTCTCCACCACCGGCATGAACGCGATGATGAACAGGGTCGAGGGGAACGACAGGACGAGGTCGATCAGCCGGCCGATGAAGTAGTCGGTCCTACCTCCGGCGTACCCGGCGACGATGCCCATGACGATGCCGATCACCGAGATGAGGATCGTCGCGACCATCGCGATCAACAGCGAGGTCCTGATCCCGTAGACGAGCTGCATGAACACGTCCCGGCCCAGGTTCGGCTCGACGCCGAACCAGAAGTCCGAGCTCATGCCGCCGTTGGGCAGCACCGGGTAGCCGAAGTCGTTCAGCAGTCCCGGGGTGTCCTGGCCGTAGAGGGTGTAGGGGTCCTTGCCGTAGAGCCAGGAGATGACCGGCGCGAGGATCGCGACAAGGAAGAAGAAGATCACCACGCCGGCCGAGGCGATGCCGGTGGGGTCGCGGCGGAAGCGCAGCCACATCAACTGGCCGGGGGAACGGCCCACCGTCTCCGGTGTCTTCACCGCGGGAGGTTCCACGGTGGTGGACGCGGCTGGTGCAGGGATGGTCATCGTGCGGGCGCTCCCAACGAGCATGGTTGAGCCTGATCCCTGGAACCATCGCAAAACAGTCAAGGTCAAATCAATGGTCTGGTCCTTGCTCATTTTATTGTTGTGTAATTTCCACCTGTTTGTAGCTTCAATTCCGTTGACGCGGTGGGGGGGTGGAGTGAAAGAATCGAGGCACTTAAAAGCTGCTTTTCACGGATCTGTGACACTTTGATGACCTGGTCGTGACACCCTCGTCTGGATCCCGTTCCGCTTGTGTCACAGGCCCGGGACATGTGTCCCCAGACCCCCTCAGGTAACGTAATTAACCACTTACGAGGGAGGCGGCGTATGGATCACGGGTTGTTCGGGCCGGATTCGGTGACCTGGAAGGTGATGGGCGAGCCGATCCTGCTCGTCGGAGGCTTCAGGGCGCTGCTCATGCAGGGTCTGCACCCCCGGGCGATGCGCGGGGTCGCGCAGAACTCGGCGCTCATGGATCCCGCGGAGGCCTGGTCCCGCTTCGCGCGCACCACCGAGTTCGTCCGGGTGCGCACCTACGGCACGACCGAGGAGGTCGCCCGCGCGGGGGCCAGGGTCAGGAAGATCCACGCGAGCCTCACCGCCCTCGACCCCGACACCGGCGAGCGGTTCCGCCTCGACGACCCCGCCGCGCTGCTCTGGGTCCATGTCGGCGAGGTCGACTCCTACCTGTCGGTCGCCCGGCGGGCCGGAGTGCGCCTGAGCGGTGAGGAGGCCGACAGGTTCGTCTCGGAGTGGCGCCGCGCGGCCGAGGTCGTCGGCCTGCGCCCCGAGGACGTGCCCGGCTCGGTCGGCGAGATGGACGACTACATCCGGGCCTGCCGTCCGGGTCTCTACTTCGCGCCCGAGGTGCCCCACCCGCTCAGGCAGTCGCTCAACGCGCCGCTCCCGGCGCGCCTGACCCCGCTGAAGCCGGTGTTCCCCATGGTCACCCTGCTCGCCTTCGCGACCCTGCCGCGCTGGGCCCGCAGGCTCTACGGGCTGCCCGCGACCCCGCTGGGGGACCTGTGGGCGACGGTCTCCCTGCGGGCGCTGCACACCGGCATCGGTCTGGTGCCCGCCCCGGTGCGCTACTCCCCGGACGCGCGGAGGGCCCGGAAGGTGATCGCCGAGCACGCGGCATAACTTGACCAAGCGCTCGCTTGGTCCATATGCTGGAGGGGTGTGCGGTGCGGTTTGCCGGACATGGCACACTGGTGTACGGGAAGCGGGCCGCCTGTGGCGCGCTTCCCGAGGCAAGGCAGAGCAGCGTGCTCCGGGGTCGGTGAAATTCCGAGCCGGCGGTTACAGTCCGCGACCCGGTCGAATCCATCGACCGGTTGACCTGGTGAAACTCCAGGACCGACGGTTAGAGTCCGGATGGGAGGAAGCGCGCGAGCGGAGAGTGCCCTTTGGCGCCCTCCGCTGATCGGGTGTACGCACCCGTCGAATTCCCCGGGGCCCGCCGTGGCAGACAGCTACTGGCGAGTAGGAGACCTCGGGTGACTGATCGGACGCGGACGCGCCCAGTGGCCGGGCACGCCCCCCACGGGCATGGCGCCGCCGGCCCCCACCATTTCCTGACCGGGCACACCGGCCTGTCCCGCTCTCCGAGCGCGGGCCCCGACGGCCCCCACGCGGCTTCCCGCCCGTCGGCGACGTTCCGTCTCCGGTCCCACGACACCTCGGCCGCCCGCCTTCGCGCGGTCCCCCGCAAGGAGCTGTGAATGTTCACCGGAATCGTCGAAGAGCTGGGGGAGATCGCCGGGATCGAGCAGCTGGGCGACGCGGCCCGGCTGTCCATCCGGGGCAGGACGGTCACCTCGGACGCCGGGCACGGCGACTCGATCGCCGTCAACGGCGTCTGCCTGACCGTGGTGGACGTGGCCGGTGAGGTCTTCACCGCCGACGTGATGAAGGAGACCCTCGACCGCAGCTCCCTCGGCGCGCTGAGGCCCGGCTCCCCGGTCAACCTGGAGCGCGCGGTCCGCGCCGACCAGCGACTGGGCGGCCACATCGTGCAGGGTCACGTGGACGGGACGGGCGTCCTGCTGTCGCGGGAGCCCGGCGAGCACTGGGAGGTCGTCCGCGTCTCCCTCCCGCCCGACCTCGACCGCTACGTGGTCGAGAAGGGGTCGATCACGGTCGACGGCATCAGCCTGACCGTGGTGAGCGTCGGCTCCGGCGGCTTCACCGTCAGCCTCATCCCCACCACCCTGCGCCTGACCACCCTCGGTGCCAAGCAGCCCGGAGACCCGGTGAACCTCGAGGTCGACGTGATCGCCAAGCACGTCGAGAAGCTCGTCGGCGCGTACGCCCCCCCGAGCACGGACGGCCGGGCCGGCCGGGGGGACGAACGGTGAACCGAGCGGAAGCGGGATTCGAGGCACCCGTGCCGGTCCCGGTCGAATTCGTCAACTGGCTCAAGGAGCACAGGTCGCGGACCGTGCTCGTCCCCGAGGAGGCCGTGTGATCAAGCTGGACCCGATCGAACGCGCGATCGCCGACACCCGCGAGGGCAAGGCGGTCGTGGTCGTCGACGACGAGAACCGGGAGAACGAGGGCGACATCATCTTCGCTGCGGCCAAGGCCACGCCGGAACTGCTGGCCTTCACCATCCGGCACAGCAGCGGCGTGGTCTGCGTGCCGATGCGCGGTGAGGACCTCGACCGGCTCGGCCTGCCGCTGATGGTGCACGACAACAGGGAGCGTCTGCGCACCGCCTACACGATCAGCGTGGACGCCAGGGACGGGGTGAGCACCGGGATCTCCGCCGCCGACCGGGCCCGCACGATCCGTCTGCTGGCCGACTCCGCGACCGACCCGTCCGAGCTGGTACGGCCGGGTCACGTCTTCCCGCTCCGCTACCGGGAGGGCGGTGTCCTGGTCAGGCGCGGTCACACCGAGGCGGCCGTGGACCTGGCCAGGCTCGCCGGGCTGAGCGAGTCCGGCGTGCTCGCCGAGGTCGTCAACGACGACGGGACCATGATGCGGCTGCCGGAGCTGCGCCGCTTCTGCGACGAGCACGACCTGGCGCTCGTCTCGATCGAGCAGCTGGTGGAGTTCCGGCGCAGGACCGAGCGGATGGTGACCAGGGTCGCCGAGACCCTGCTGCCGAACAGGTTCGGCGTGTGGCGGGCCTACGGCTTCGCGAGCTCGGTGGACGGCGGTGAGCACCTGGCCCTGGTCTTCGGCGACATCGAGGACGGCGAGAACGTCATGGTCCGGGCGCACTCCGAGTGCCTGACCGGCGACGTGCTCGGGTCGCTGCGGTGCGACTGCGGGGTGCAGCTGGAGCACGCGATGTCCCGGATCGCCGCCGAGGGCCGAGGCGTGATCGTCTACCTGCGCGGGCACGAGGGGCGCGGCATCGGGCTGCTGGCCAAGCTGCGGGCGTACAGTCTCCAGGACGCCGGCAGCGACACGGTCGACGCCAACCTGGAGCTCGGACTGCCGGTGGACGCGCGGGAGTTCTCCAACGCCGGGCAGATCCTCGCGGACCTGGGGGTGAAGTCGATCCGGCTGCTGACCAACAACCCGGCCAAGCTGCGCGGCATGGACGGCTACGGCATCAAGGTGATCGGCCGTGAGCCCATGCCGGTGGCGATGAACCCGTACAACGAGAAGTACCTGTCGGTCAAGCGCGACCGCCTTGGCCACGACATCCCCCAGGAGCGCCAATGAGCGAGCGTGGCGAAGGAGCCGGTATGGACGGGGTGTTCGCGAACGCGAACCGCGAGCGGAGCGAGTTGATCGGATGAGTGGGACAGGACGGCCGGTGGCGTCGGCCGTGGACGCGCGGGGGCTGACCGTCGGCATCGTGGCCGCCCGATGGCACGGGGAGATCACCGATCAGCTCGTGGCGCGGGCCGTGCGGGCCGGAGAGGACAGCGGCGCGGAGGTGAGCGTGGTCCGGGTGGCCGGATCACTGGAGATCCCGGTCGTGGTGCAGGCCCTGGCCAAGCGCTGCGACGCGGTCGTCGCCCTCGGAGCCGTGATCCGCGGTGAGACCGCCCACTTCGACTACGTCTGCGACTCCGTCACCGCGGGCCTGACCCGGATCTCCCTCGACGAGCAGGTCCCGGTCGGAAACGGAGTGCTGACCTGCGAGTCCCTCGACCAGGCCGTGGACAGGTCGGGGGTGCCGGGCAGTCACGAGGACAAGGGCTACGAGGCCACCGTCGCGGCGCTGGAGACGGCGCTGCTGCTGCGCGAACTCCGCTCCTAGAGCACCCGGACGCACCCCGCCGCGCCGTGTGATCGGTGCGGCGGGGACGTGCGATAGGTTGCCATCGGCACCGTGACCAGCCGTCACAGCCGTTTTGATCGGTGGTTTCCCGAAGGATCGTGATCTGAGAGTGAGCCCGGAGAGCGTCTCCCCGCCCCCGTTGCCCGTCGTCTGGCGGCCCAAGAGCGGGCGGATCGTGGCCTACGGCTTCGCGGGTGTGATCACGCTCGGCGCCATCCTGATGGCGATCTTCCTGCCGGCGCCGTTCACGCTGGCCGACAGGATCGGGATGCTCGTGCTGGGCCTTCTCATCGCCGGGGCCCTCCACCTGCTGGGGCGGTGCCGGGTGGAGGCCGACGAGCGGGGGATCACCGTCGTCAACCCGCTGAGGGTGCGTCGTTACGAGTGGGCCGAGGTGCTCGGGGTCACCCTGACCGACCATGAGCCCTGGGCGAAGATCGACTTCGCCGACGGGATCACGGTCGGCGCCATGGGCCTGCAGGGATCGGAGAAGAAGCGCACGACGCGCCAGGTCAGCGAGCTCGCCGCCCTCATCAGGGAGCGCGGCGAGGCGGACGAGGCCCGCTGAACCGCCGGCGGGCCGGTCACCCCGACGCCGCCGTCACCGCCTGAACGCGCCGGATCGGGGGTTCTCGGCGCTCAGGTCTCCTCGGCGAACCGCTCGGTCTTGTCGGTGTCGCCCGCCACGAGCAGGATGTCGCCGCTCTGCACCACCGTCTCGGAGGTGGCGTAGGTGAACCCGCCGCCGGGCTTCTTGATGCCGACCACGGTGACCCCGTACTCGCTGCGGATGCCCAGCCGGGCCAGGCTCTTGCCGTCCGCCCACCCGGGCGCCATGGTCTTGATCAGGGCGTAGCCCTCGTCGACCTCCAGATAGTCCAGCATCCGCCCCATGACCAGGTGCGCGACCCGCTCGCCCATGTCGTGTTCCGGCTGCACCACGCGGTGCGCGCCGACCCGCTGCAGGATCCGGCTGTGCTGCAGACTGATCGACTTGGCCCAGATGTCCGCCACCCCCAGGTCGGTCAGGATCGAGGTGGTCAGGATGCTCGCCTCGATGTCGGTGCCGATGCCGACCACGGCCCGGCCGAACTCCTCGACACCGAGCTGCCGGAGGGCGTCCGGGTCCGTGGAGTCCGCGCACACCACGTGGGTCAGCCTGCCGGAGAAGTACTGGACGTTCTTGGGGTCGTTGTCCACGCCGAGCACCTCGACGTCGCGGCTCACCAGCTCCGCCGCCAGCGCGCCGCCGAACCGCCCGAGACCGATGACCACGACCGCGTCGCTGCGGTTCTTCTTGTCAACCAACGAGGGGACGCTCCTCCGGATAGCGGAACCGACGGGTCTGGACGTGCAGCGCCAGCGCCGCGCCCAGGGTCACCGGGCCGAGCCGCCCGACGAACATCAGGACGGTCAGGATCAGGTGCCCCGCGGTGCCGACGTCGGCGGTGATCCCCGTCGACAGCCCGACCGTGCCGAAGGCGGAGATCACCTCGAACAGTACGCGGTCGAGCTTGAAGGGGGTCGCCATCATCAACGCGAACGTTCCCACCGCGACCGACGCCACACTCAGCAGCGCGATCGTCAGGGCCTGGCGCTGGAGCTGCTCGGGGACGCGGCGGCGGCCCGCCGAGACGTCGGGCTCGCCGCGCAGCTCGGCGAGGATCACGAAGCCCAGGAGTGCGAACGTCGTCACCTTGATGCCGCCCCCGGTGCTCGCGCTGCCCGCGCCGATGAACATCAGCACGTCGCTGACCAGCCAGGAGTTCTCGCTCATCTGGGAGGTGTCGATGGAGTTCAGGCCGCCGCTGCGGGTCATCGTGCTGTGGAAGAACCCGGCCATGATCCGCAGGCCCGGGGAGAGACCGCCCATCGTGCCGGGGTTGTTCCATTCGATGACGGTGATGGCCAGCGTCCCGCCGAGCAGCAGCACCGCGGTCATCCACAGCGTGATCTTGGCGTGCAGCGTCCAGCGCGACGGGCGACGCCAGTTCTCCCTCAGGACGGCGTAGACCGGGAAACCGAGGCCTCCGGCGATCACCGCCAGGGCGAGCGGGAGGCAGATCCACGGGTCGGTGACGAACCCCATGACGCTGTCCGACCAGAGGGCGAACCCGGCATTGGTGAATGACGAGATCGCATGAAAAATCCCGTAATAGATGGCGCGGCCGACCGGCTCCCCGTACCCGGTCACGAAGCGGGCGGCGAGCGCGGTGGCGGTCAGCACCTCGGCGATCACTGTGACCTTGGCGACTCCCACGATCACCCGTCGCACGTCGCCGGGCCCGAGGGTCTTGGTCTCCGCCTGGGTGTTGAGCCGGGCACGCAGGCCGAGCTTGCCGGAGACGAGCACGGCCAGGATCGAGGAGAGCGTCATGATCCCGAAGCCGCCGATCTGCATCAGCACCATGAGCACGATCTCGCCGAAGAGCGACCAGTGCGCCGCGGTGTCGTGCGTGGCCAACCCGGTCACGCAGACCGCGGAGGTGGCGGTGAACAGGGCCGACGTCCACGAGGCGTGCTGACCCTCCTCGACCGCCACCGGCAGCGACAGCAGCCCGGTACCGGTGATGACCACGGCCAGGAACGCCACCACGACGACCCTGGACGGGGTGTTGATCTGGCCGAGGAAGTTCTTCACGGGGGCTGAGGATACTTCTTCGAGGGGCGGCGGTACGCCTGTCCGTCCTCGGTACCCGGCGCCGTCCTGTAAGGCGAGGGACTCCCGGCGCCGCGGGTACGGCGTGACCACGCGGGAACCCGGCCTCCGGGCGTAACCTGAGGTGGTGGTGAGGCGGACAATCGAGGCATCTGACGTGGAGTCCCCCGAGCAGCTGGCGGAGCTGCTCGACGAGCGGTCCTACCTGGCCGACAAGGGGCTCGCCACGGCGGCCTTCCTGGCGCTGAGGATGGGCCGCCCGCTACTGCTCGAAGGCGAGGCCGGCGTCGGCAAGACCGAGCTGGCCAGGACCCTGGCCGCGCTGCTCGGGGCGCCGCTGATCCGCCTGCAGTGCTACGAGGGGCTGGACGCCTCCCAGGCGCTCTACGACTGGGACTTCGCCCGCCAGCTCCTGCACCTGAAGGCGGCGGAGGCGGGTGGGATCGCCGACGCCGCCCGGCTGGAGGGGGAGGTCTACGACCGGAGGTTCCTGATCGCCAGGCCGCTGCTGAAGGCGATCGAGACCCAGCCCTCGGTGCTGCTCATCGACGAGGTCGACCGCGCCGACGTGGAGTTCGAGGCGATCCTGCTGGAGGTGCTCTCGGACTTCGCGATCTCCATTCCCGAGCTCGGCACGGTCCGCGCCGCGCGGCCGCCGGTGGTCGTGCTGACCTCCAACCGCACCCGTGAGGTACACGACGCCCTGAAACGGCGCTGTCTCTACCACTGGCTGGAGCACCCCTCCTTCGAGCGGGAGGTGGCGATCCTGCGCAGGCGGCTCCCCGACTGTTCCGCGATCCTGGCCGAGCAGGTCGCTCACGCGACGGGCCGGCTCCGCGCCGCCGACCTGATCAAGCCGCCGGGGATCGCCGAGACCCTCGACTGGACCGAGGCGCTCCTGGCTCTGGGATCCCGCGAGCTCGACCCCGACGTGGCGGCCGCCACCCTGGGGGCCCTGCTCAAGCACAGGGAGGACCACGAGACCGTGCTCGGGAACGGATTCCTCGGTGCGGCCCGGCGCTGACGGCCGCGGCCTCCCCGCCGGTGCGCCCGGTGCCCCGGCGGGTCGGGGCATCGGCGGCCCGCCCGCCGCGGGTGACGGCGCCGTCCTTGCCGTCGGGAGCGGTGCGGACCTGGTCGCGGTCATGACCGGTTTCGCCAGGACCCTGCGTGCCGCGGGGGTGCCCGCCGATCACGAGCGGACCCAGGGCCTGCTCCGCGCCCTGACCCACCTGGACGCCGCGGAGCCCACCGACGTCTACTGGGCGGGCAGGCTCACGCTGTGCGCCTCGGCCGACGACCTGCCCCGCTACGACCGGGTCTTCGCGGCCTACTTCGAGGGGCGGCGCGCGGGCCGCGCGAGACCGGCGGCGATCACCGTCACCCGGCACACCGCGGTGCTGCCGCAGCGGGGGCCCGACCGGGAGGAGAGCGGTGACTCCCCCGCGCTCGCGGCGACCGCGAGCGCGACGGAGGTGCTGCGCACCCGTGACGTGGCCAGGATGACGGGACCGGAGCTGGCCGAGGTGCACCGGCTGCTCGCCCTGCTGCGGGCGGGCAGGGAACGGCGCCGGTCGCGACGTTTCAGGCCCTCGCGCCGGGGGCGGCTGGACGGCAGGGCGACGATCCGCGAGACCCTGCGCAGGGGCGGGGAGATCGCCGGTCTCCGCTACCGCGCGCACCGGACCAGGCCCCGCAGGGTCGTGCTGCTGGTCGACGTCAGCGGCTCCATGACCCCGTACGCGGACACGCTGCTCCGCCTGGCCCACGCGCTGGTCAGGTCGGAGCCCGGGGCCACCGAGGTGTTCAGCGCGGGCACCCGGCTGACGCGGCTCACCGCGGAGCTGAGCCACCGCGACCCGGCCGCCGCGATGAACGCCGTCTCCCGCGCCATTCCGGACTGGAGCGGCGGCACCCGGCTGGGAGAGGAGCTCCGGCGGCTGCTGGCCCGGAACGACGCGGCCGGCGCGACGGTGGTGATCGCGTCCGACGGGTGGGAACGCGGCGACGCCTCGCTGCTGGGGGCGGAGATGGCCAGGCTGTCGCGGACGGCCCACCGGGTGATCTGGGTGAACCCGCACAAGGGGCAGGAGGGCTACCAGCCGCTCACCGCCGGCATGCGGGCCGCCCTTCCGCACATCGACGACTTCGTGGCCGGGCACAGCCTGGCCGCCTTCGAAGAGCTGGCAATGCTGCTGGGAGGCACGCGTGCGTGATGTTCTGTCGCAGGTCCTGCGCTGGTGGGAGGCGGGGGAGACGTTCGGCCTGGCCACCGTGGTCGACACCTTCCGCAGCGCCCCCCGGCCGCCGGGGGCGTCCATGGCTGTGCTCGGCGGCGAGGCGGAGGGCAGCGTCTCGGGCGGCTGCGTCGAGGGAGCCGTCTACGAGCTGGCCCAGGAGGTGGTCTCCTCGGGCAGGCCCGTCCTGCAGCGGTACGGCGTGAGCGACGACGACGCCTTCTCCGTCGGCCTGACCTGCGGCGGCATCCTGGACGTGTTCGTCGAGCCGGTCTCCGCGGAGACCTTCCCCGAGCTGGGGTCGGTCGCCGCCTCGGTGCTCGGGCACGAGCCGGTGGCGGTGGCGACGATCCTGTCCGGGCCGGGCACGGTGGGCAGCCGCCGGGTGATCTGGCCGGACCGCTCCTCGGGCTCTCTGGGGGTGGACCGGCTGAACGAGGCGGTGGACGACGACGTACGGGGCATGCTGGCGCAGGGACTGACGGGCGTCCGCAGGTACGGGGGCCGGGGGGAGCGGCGGCTCGACGAGTTGTCGGTCTTCGTGCAGTCCTTCGCGCCGCCGCCCCGGATGCTGGTCTTCGGCGCGATCGACTTCGCCGCCGCGGTCGCCAGGATCGGCAAGTTCCTCGGTTATCACGTGGTCGTGTGCGACGCCCGGCCGGTCTTCACCACGGCCAAGCGCTTCCCCGAGGCCGACGAGGTGATCGTC
Source organism: Streptosporangium sp. NPDC049644 (assembly GCF_040675205.1). NCBI lineage: Bacteria > Bacillati > Actinomycetota > Actinomycetes > Streptosporangiales > Streptosporangiaceae > Streptosporangium > Streptosporangium sp. NPDC049644. The sequence goes on from NZ_JBFAOJ010000071.1 coordinate 15,952, forward strand.
AAGTGGCCGCACGACTACCTCACCTCGGTCACCGTGGACGAGCGGACCGCGATCTGCGTGCTCACCCACGATCCCAAGTTCGACGTCCCCCTGCTGGAGGTGGCCCTGCGCACTCCGGCGGGCTACGTCGGCGCCATGGGATCGCGCCGTACGCACGAGGACCGGCTGGCCAGGCTCGCGCAGGCGGGGCTGGGGGAGGCCGAGCTGAAGCGGCTCCGCTCGCCGATCGGCCTGGACCTGGGCGCGCGTACCCCCGAGGAGACCGCGGTCTCCATCGCCGCCGAGCTGATCCAGCTGCGCTGGGGCGGCTCGGGCAGGCCGCTGACCGACGGCTCCGGCCGGATCCACGGGGACGGCCCGGTTCATGACGACCCGGTTCATGACGACGGCCCGGTTCACCGCGACGGGTCCGGCGTGTGAGCGCGGCCGGAGAGGTACCGGGGGAGACCGCCGGGGCGGAACCCGCGGGGACGACGAGCGCGGGACTGCTGCTGGCCGCCGGGGCCGGCTCGCGGCTGGGCACGCCGAAGGCGCTGGTGGAGTTCGACGGGGAACGGCTGGTGGACCGGGGGGTCAGAGTGCTCCAGGACGGTGGCTGCCGGTCCGTGGTCGTGGTGCTCGGGGCGGCCGCCGCCCAGGTGCCGGGGGCGGTGACCGTCCACAACCCGGACTGGGCCTCGGGGATGGGATCCTCGCTCAGGGCCGGTCTGGGGGCGATCCCCGCCACCGCCGAGCACGTGGTGATCAGCCTGGTGGACCAGCCGTTCGTCGGCCCGGCGGCGGTGGAGCGGCTCATCCGGGCCGCGGAGCGGGGTGCCTCGGTCGCCGTCGCCACCTACGGCGGGGCGCGGCGGAACCCGGTGCTGATCGCCAGGGAGCACTTCGCGGAGGTCGCCCGGCTCGCGACCGGCGACGCCGGAGCACGCCCGTTCCTGAAGGCCCGTCCCGAACTGGTCGTCGCGGTCCCCTGCGACGATGTGGCGGACCCGGCCGACATCGACACTCCGGCGGACCTGTCGGAGCTGCGGGCCCGTTCCGGCCTGGCCGCCCGAGCAGCCCGAGCCGCCCGAGCCGCCCGGCCCGGCTGAGCCGGGCGGCTTCACCGGCACGTTCCGGCCTGGCGGCCCGGGGCCGTTGTCCGATTCCCGGGTCCCATCCGGGCGGACGCCGGGACCGAGGGCCGTGCCGGCCTCGTCGCCCGGCCTCCGGGCCTTCCGGCCCCTCAGACCCGGCCGGCCGGTCAGGTCAGTCCGGTTTCCGGGAGGTCAGGCGCAGCGAGGCGAAGGCGGCGCGGTGGTCGCTGCCCGCCGCCCGCTCGACGCCCGCCCCGGTGGCGGTCAGGCCGCGGTAGAGGATGTGGTCGGGGCGGGTGACGGGGAAGGCCGCGGGCCAGGTGAAGCCGAATCCCGTACCGGCCTCCTGCTGGGCGTCCGACAGCGGCGGCACCAGGCCGGAGCGCTTGCGGTCGGTGGTGGCGGTGTTGAGGTCGCCGAGCAGCAGCAGGCGCGCGCTGTCGTCCTTGTCGATCATCCTGCGGGCGTAGGCGAGGGTCTCGTCACGCTGGGCGGTCTGGCCCGGCCGGGCGGAGGCGAGGTGCATGACGTACACGGTCAGCCTCCCCTTGGGGGTGGCGACCACCGCTCGCAGCGCCCGCGCCCAGTCGAGGCCGATGTCGGCCTTGCGGGCCTCGACGATCGGGAACCGGCTCCACAGGCCGACCGTGGCGATCCGGTAGTGGTGGGGAAAGCGTTCGCTGAGGACCTCCGCCGCCGGGCCTCCTGGAGTCAGCTCCTGCACCGCGACCAGGTCACGGCCCTTGGAGACCGACCGTACGGCCTCGGCCGAGTCGGCGTTCGCCGCGCCCACGTTGAGTGTGGCGACCGACAGGTCGCTGGGACCGCCTGGCGGGCTGCGCAGCAGCGTCGGGCCGAACATGAGGCCCCAGACGGTCGCCGGGAGCAGCGCCGCGAGGATCACCTGCCATGAGCGGGTGGCCAGCGCGCAGATCAGCAGGACGGGTATCGCGACGCCGAGCCAGGGAAGGAGGCTCTCCAGCACGGGAGTGAAACCGCCCAGTTCCGGCAGGAACCGGTGCCCTCCGAGAATCAGGGCCAGGACTCCCGCCACCACGATGATCGACCGCCTCAGCACACCCCTCCTTGCCGCCGCCGAAGATCCTCTACCCGGAATGCGTAGGCTACCGGCCCGGCGGTGCGGGGCTTGGTGCTTCGGCGGTGAGTCGATAGCCTTTGTAGCCAAGGCAACGGAACAACATTCGGTTTCGTCGGCGCTGCGGAAGGACGATCTCACGATGCGTATCGGTATGGCCCTGAGCTACTCGGGGGGCTTCAAGGAGACGGTGGCCGAACTGGCCGACTACGAGAAGGCCGGTCTCGACATCGTCTTCGTCGCCGAGGCATACAGTTTCGACGCGGTCAGCCAGATGGGCTACATCGCGGCCAAGACCGAGAGGCTGCAGATCGCCTCCGGCATCCTGCCGATCTACTCCCGCACCCCCGCACTGCTGGCCATGACCGCGGCGGGCCTGGACTACGTCTCCGACGGCCGCTTCACCCTCGGCCTGGGGGCCTCGGGGCCGCAGGTCATCGAGGGCTTCCACGGCGTCCCGTACCACGCCCCGCTCGGACGCACCCGCGAGGTCATCGAGATCTGCCGCCAGGTGTGGCGGCGTGAGCGCCTGAACTACGAGGGCAGGCACTACACCGTCCCGCTCCCCGCGGACCGGGGGACCGGTCTCGGCAAGCCGTTGAAGCTCATCAACCACCCGCTCCGCGACCGCATCCCCGTCGTGATCGCCGCCATCGGTCCCAAGAACGTCGAGCTGGCCGCCGAGCTGGCCGAGGGCTGGGAGCCGATCTTCTACATGCCGGAGAAGGCCGCCGAGGTGTGGGGCGCCTCCCTGGCGGCGGGCCGGGCCAGGCGGGACCCGGCGCTGGGAGAGCTGGACGTGATCGCCCAGGCGTCGCTGGCCATCGGCGACGACGTCTCGGGCTGGCTGGAGCTGGGCCGCCCGATGGCCGCCCTCTACATCGGCGGGATGGGGGCCAAGGGCAGGAACTTCTACAACGACCTCGCCCGCAGGTACGGCTACGAGAAGGAGGCCGAGCAGATCCAGAACCTCTACCTGGAGGGGAAGAAGGACGAGGCCGCCGCGCTCGTTCCGCAGGAGATGCTGGAGAAGATGTCGCTGATCGGCCCGGAGGGGCATGTCAGGGAGCGGCTGCAGGCGATGCGCGAGTCGGGTGTCACGACCATCAACGTCGCCCCGCTGGGACGCACCCACGCGGAGCGCCTCCGGCTCATCGAGAAGGTCAGGGAACTCGCCTCCTGACCTTCTCGCGGGGACCGGGACCCGGCGGGCGTGTGATCGGCGGGTCCAGGTTCCGTGAGGGGGCCGACGAGATCGGGTCAAGGTGACGACATTGGTCAAATCGGCCAATAGCATGCGTGCCATGACCGTCATCCACGTACAGCGCCGCGAGAACCTCGCGGCCCTGCTCCCCGCTCACGAGGCGGATGCGATCCTGGTCACCGGCGGCGTGAACGTGCGCTACCTGACCGGCCTGGCCAGCTCCAACGCGGCGGTCCTGATCCGGGCCGACGGCGGCGCCACACTGGCCACCGACTCCCGCTACATCGGGGCCGCCCGGCGGCTGTGCGCCGACATCGAGGTGGTCGAGGAGTCCGACGTCGCCGGGGCGCTGCTGCCGGAGAGCGGCCGGACCGGGGTCGAGGCCGACCACATGTCGGTCGCCACCTACTTCAGGCTGGGCGGCGGTCACCTGCGCCTCTCCGGGCTGGTGGAGGCGGTGCGCATGGTCAAGGACGACACCGAGATCGATCTCATCCGCACCGCGTGCGAGCTCACCGACCGGGCCTTCGCCGAGGTCCTGCCCGAACTGCGCCCGGGGCTGACCGAGAAGGAGGTCGCCAGGGCGTTGGAGCGCCGGATGGTCGAGCTGGGCGCGGACGGGCTCGCCTTCGACACGATCGTCGCGAGCGGGCCCAACGGCGCGATCCCGCACCATTCGCCCTCGGACCGGCCGCTGGAGCACGGAGACCTGGTCACCATGGACTTCGGGGCGCTGTACCGGGGCTACCACGCCGACATGACCAGAACCGTGGCGATCGGCGAGCCCGCCGACTGGCAGCGCGAGCTGTACGACCTGGTCCGCGCCTCCCAGCGGGCCGGCCGCCGGGCCGTGCGGACCGGTGCGGCGCTCCACGAGGTGGACGCCGCGGCCCGCGACCTGATCGCCGAGGCGGGATACGGGGAGTTCTTCAAGCACGGTCTCGGCCACGGGGTCGGGCTGGAGATCCACGAGAAGCCGTTCCTGTCTCCGCGAAAGCCAGAGCCTGACCACGAGCACGCTAGAATAGAGGATCGAGTTCCGGTCACGGTTGAACCTGGGGTATATCTTCCCGGCAAGGGCGGTGTCCGCATCGAGGACACGCTCGTGGCGCGTGACGGCGGGCCGGAACTTCTCACCCGGACGACCAAAGAGCTGCTCGTCCTCTAAGAGCGGCCGTACGCAGGAGAGAACTAGTGGCGACGACGAACGACCTCAAGAACGGCCTGGTGCTCAAGCTCGACGGCGGTGAGCTCTGGGCTGTCGTGGAGTTCCAGCACGTCAAGCCCGGCAAGGGCGGCGCGTTCGTCCGCACCAAGCTCAAGAACGTGCTATCGGGCAAGGTCGTCGACAAGACCTTCAACGCGGGCGTCAAGGTCGAGGTGGCCAACGTCGACAAGCGCGAGATGCAGTTCTCGTACATGGACGGCGACGACTACGTCTTCATGGACACCGAGACCTACGACATGCTCCATGTCTCCAGGGTCGCGGTCGGCGACTCCGCCAACTACCTGCTGGAGAACATGCTGGCCACCGTGGCGATCAACGAGGGCAACGTCCTCTACGTCGACCTGCCCGCGGCCGTCGAACTGATCGTCGCCGAGACCGAGCCCGGCCTCCAGGGCGACCGCTCCACCGGCGGCACCAAGCCCGCCAAGCTGGAGACCGGCGCCGAGATCAAGGTGCCGCTGTTCATCACCACCGGCGAGAAGGTCAAGGTCGACACCCGCACCGGCGATTATCTCGGCCGCGCCTGATGTCGGCACGGGGTAAGGCGCGCAGGCGCGCGCTGGACATCCTCTTCGAGGCGGAGGCACGGAGCGAGGACCCGCTCAGCGTTCTCGCCGAGCGCCTGGAGCGGGCCGAGCCGCCCGTGAACGAGTACACCACGACGATCGTCGAAGGCGTGTGCAGGCACCGGGCACGCATCGACGAGCTGATCACCGCCTACGCCGACGGCTGGACGCTCGACCGCATGCCCGCGGTCGACCGCAACCTGCTGCGCGGCGGCACCTACGAGCTGCTGTGGATGCCCGACGTCCCCGAGGGCGTCGTCATCAGTGAGTGGGTCAGCCTGGCCTCCGAGCTGTCGACCGACGAGTCGCCGCAGTTCGTCAACGGCCTGATGGCCAGGTTCAAGCAGCTCAAGCCGTCGCTGACGCTCTGACCGCGCCCCGCGGGGAGCCGGTCCCCGTCTCCCCGCCTCGGCGCGCACCCGCACGGCTCCTCATCCACCCGCACACCCCGCACCCGCACGGGCCGGTCCCCGCGGATCCGACCGCCCTCCTCGGGGCCGGACGGCCGGGTCCGTCCACCCCGGGAAAAAGACTCGATCAATTACGAGTATGGATAGTCCTTGGGCCGCGCCGGGGGACGCGCGGCGTAGGCTGGGCTCGTCACGTATGAGGAGGCGATCTGAAGTTGCACGCCGTAGGCATCTCACGGCACGCAGGCACCCCGGCGGTCCGCACCGCGGTCGTATGGGACGTCCTGAGCGCCGTGCTGGCCGAGCGGGTGGCCGCGACGGGCCGTGGTCGGCTCGACATCGTCGACGCCGGGGGCGGCACGGGTGGTTTCGCCGTTCCCCTGGCCGACCTGGGCCACGCCGTGACGGTCGTCGACCCCAGCCCCGACTCGCTCGCCGCGCTGGAGCGCCGTGCGGCGGAGGCGGGGGTGGAGGTGCGCGCCCTGCAGGGTGACGCCGCGGACCTGGGGGAGCTGCTCCCGAGCGGTGGCGCCGACCTGGTGCTCTGCCACAGCGTGCTGGAGTACGTGGAGGATCCGATCGGCGCGGTGACGGCCATGGCCGGCCTGCTGCGCGAGGGCGGCGTGATCAGTGTGCTCGCCGCGAACCCGCTCGCCGCCGCGCTGCACCGGGCCTCCTCCGGACGCTTCGACGAGGCCCGCCGGGCCCTGGACGACCCCGAGGGCCGCTGGGGTGACCGCGACCCCACCCCCAGGCGCTTCACCCGGGAGGCACTGGAGCGGCTGCTCACCGTGACCGGCTTCGCGCCCGGCGAGGTGCACGGTGTGCGGATCTTCGCCGACCTGGTGCCCAGCAGGCTGCTCGACGGCGAGCCCGGAGCCGCACGCGCCCTGGTCGACCTGGAGCAGGCGGCGGCGGTGCACCCGGTGCTCCGCGACATCGCGACCCAACTGCACGTGCTTGGCCACCGGTGAGCACCACATCGAACGCGTGTTCCCGTAGGATGGCGTCGTGTCGAGAAAGCAGCAGATGCCGCGCCCGGAATCGGATCTGGGAACGGACGACACCGGCTGCCCGATCCTCCATGTCGACATGGACGCCTTCTACGCCGGTGTCGAGTTGCGTGAGCGCCCCGAGCTCAGCGGAGCCCCTGTCATCATCGGCGCGCCCGGCGCGCGCGGGGTGGTGCTCAGCGCCACCTACGAGGCCCGGAGGTTCGGGGTGCACTCGGCCATGCCCATGACCCGGGCCCGACGGCTCTGCCCTCACGCGGTGATCATCCCGCCGAGCCGCGGCAAGTACGCGGAGGTCTCCCGGCGTGTCATGGAGATCTTCCGAACCTTCACCCCCGAGGTCGAGCCGATAGCCTCCGATGAGGCGTTCCTGGACGTCGGCGGGGCACGCAAGCGCCTCGGCCCCCCGGCGGAGATCGCCCGGATGATCCGTGAGCAGGTCGTGCGCGAGCAGGGCGTCACCTGCTCGGTGGGAGTCGCCAACAGCAAGTTCGTGGCAAAGCTCGCCTCGCGCCACTGCAAGCCGGACGGGCTGTTCGTGGTGCCCGCCGACCGGGTGGTCGACTTCCTGCACCCGCTCCCGGTGGCGGCGCTGTGGGGTGTCGGGGAGCGCACCGAGCGGTCGCTGGCCCGGCTCGGCATCAAGACGGTCGGCGACCTCGCCAGGGTCCCGGTGGACACGCTCCGGCGCGAGCTGGGCCAGGCGGCGGGCGAGCACCTCGCGGCGCTCGCCTGGGGGCGCGACGAGCGCCCGGTGACCCCGCACGTCCCGGACAAGAGCATCGGCGCGGAAGAGACATTCGCCACAGACGTCGCGGACCCCGTGGAGATCCGCAGGGAGCTTCTCCGGCTCTCCGAGCGGGTCGCGGCCAGGCTCAGGCAGGGGGGCAGCGTCGGCCGCACGGTCAGCGTCAAGCTCCGCCGTGCCGACTTCACCACCCTGTCCCGCTCCCGGAGTCTGCACGAGCCCACGGACGTGGCCAAGATCCTGTACGACGTCGCCTGCGCCCTCTACACCGCCTCCGGCCTGGAGAACGTCCAGCTGAGGTTGGTCGGAGTACGGGTGGAGAACCTCAGCCCGGCCGACGGGGCGAGCAGGCAGCTCGGCCTCGGAGAGCGTGAGACGGGCTGGCGGGAGGCCGAGCAGGCGATGGACAGGGCCGCCCGCAGATTCGGTCACAATGCGGTGCTCCCGGCCTCCCTTGTTCGCCCGCCGTTTGATGGAATAGACCCATGACGCGGCCTCCGGTTTGGACTACGTTGGACGTTTTCTTTCGTCTACGTCTACAGCCTCGTATTCTGGGGATAACCGACCGCGAGGTTCGGACACCCCGTGTCGTCCGTCACCGTCTTCCCCGTCCTGGGGCTGTCCTTGGGAGGCGCCGTGCCGCTCTCTGAGCACGAGCAGCGCTTGCTCGACCAGATCGAGCAGGCACTCTACGCCGAGGACCCGAAGTGGGCCAACACCGTCAGGATCAGTGATCCCCGCAGCCACTACAGGCGCCGCCTGGTGAAGGCCTCCATCGGCTTCATCCTGGGTGTCGTCCTGCTGATGGTCGGCGTTGTGATCATCAACATCCCGCTCGGCGTCGGCGGTTTCGTGGTCATGCTCGCCGCGTGTCTGTGGGGTCTGTCCAGCTGGAAGCGGATGAACGGGTTCGGTGAGGCCGGCGCGGCCGTACCGTCCGATCAGCCGCGGGGCAAGGGGGGACGCCGCGGAGGCTCCCGCCAGAGCTTCATGGAACGCATGGAGGAGCGCTGGCGCCGTCGTAACGACGAGCACTAGCCGCCGGGCTCGCCGCCGTTCGCGGCGGCGGATCTCCTCCCCGGCCCCCTGACGACAAGGGCCGCTCCCGATTGGAAGCGGCCCCTGCCATCCGGTGAATCCGCCTTGCTCAGGCGCCCCTCCCGGTCGGCCTGCGGAGCCGGATGTTCTCCAGCCGGTCGAAGCCGTCCAGCACCCGCCCGCCGAGCCCTCGCATCCGCAGGAGCGTGGAGGGCGGCAGCAGCACGGCCCTGATCCGCCTGCCACGGGTCACGGTGGCGGCCAGCGCCCGCCGCACACTTCGCAGGTCCGCACGGAGCGTGCCGGTCTCACCCGGGGTCCTGGCGTAGAGCATCCGCTCCACCGCCGAGGTGATCCTTTCCAGCGCGGCGGCGGCCTCCGGCTCGAACCCGTACTGCTCGGTCAGCCGCCTGGCCAGCGCGCGCGGGCTCTCACTCGCCTGCCGCGACATCCCGTAGTCGCACAGAGCGTCGTCGAGTTCGGCCCAGGACGCCCTCACCGCCGACTCCCGCCGGATGCCCCTGAGCGCCGTGGCGCCGGCCGGATCCTCCCCGTCGGGATCCTTGACCCGCCGGGTGTGGTACCTGCCGCGGCGGGCCCGTAGCTGCCAGCGGATCATTGCCGGGATCAGCGCGACCAGCAGCGCGATCACGACTCCGATGCCGATTCGCGCGGCCGGTGGCATGCCCTCGTCCAGTGCGATCGGCAGGCCGCCGGAGTCGAGGTCGAGCGTCCGGTCACGGCGGCCGGCCGCCGCCCCGCCGGTGGGATCGGAGTCGCCGGGGTCCGCCGACGGGGCCGTGATCGGCTCGTCGGGGGTGGCCGACGCCACCTCGGGCCGGGTGTAGGAGGGGACCGTCGCGCTGCCCTGGCCCGCCCCGCCCGTCGGCGTGGGTTCGAAACGGAGCCACCCGGTTCCCTCGAAGTACAGCTCGGGCCAGGCGTGCGAGTCATGGGTGCGTACCTGCCACTGCCCGGACATGCTGCTGCCGCCGGTGTAGCCGATGGCGACCCGGGAGGGGATGCCCAGGACGCGCGCCAGCACCGCCATGGAGGCGGCGAACTGCTCGCAGTAACCGGTCCGGTTGCGGATCAGGAAGTCGGTCAGCGCCGGGCCGTCGTGTCCCTGGGTGGCCAGGCTGTAGGTGAATCCGCCCTTCTCCGTGAAGAACTCCTGCAGCTGGATCGCCTGCTCGTACTGGCTGGAGTCACGCTTGGTCACCCGGGTGGCCAGTTCCCTGATCTCCTCGGGCAGGCTCTCGGGCAACGCCAGGTACCGTTCCCTGATCGCCGGATCCGCCGGATCCGCCGCCTTGAGCCTCTCCGCCGTGGGCTCGGGCTCGGCGGTGACCACCTGGTAGGTCAGGCCCCCGGCGGTGTTCCTGGTGGAGAAGACCATGAGCGTGTCGCGGTCGGGCCGCCAGTCGCCCTCCACCGCGACCCTGGACGCGGGGTAGGGCAACGGCAGGAAGCTCAGCCTCCTGACCTGCTCGCTCACCGTGATGCCGAGGGTCGCCGGCGTGACGGGCAGGTCCGCGCCCTGGCCGGGGGGCGGTGGCATCGGTGAGTCGGAGGTCCGGTCCTCGGGGCGGCCCCTGGGCTCCGACATCGTCCACTGCTCGCCGTCGAAGACGTCGAGGGAGTACATCCGCAGGTAGCGCGGCGTGCCGTCGCTGACCGTGTAGGTCAGCACCGTGGAGTTCTCCGGCAGCGACAGCTGGCCGCGCAGGTTGACGATGGGGTTCGGGATGCTGATCGAGTTGCCGCCGCCCTTGCCGTTGCCCACACCGAACGAGAACAGCGGGTTGGGCTCCAGCGGAGGGAGCAGCAGGGGCAGCAGGACGGCCAGCACGATCGCGGTGAAGCCGATGCGCCTGCCGGACAGCCGTAGCGTCCCCGCATCGGAGGAGGGCCGCGTGACGGTGAAGGAGGACGTCCGGCGCACCAGCACCGCCCGGCCCCAGTGGCTGACCCGCTCCCGCCCGTCGGCGACGAGCACGCCGAGATAGCCCAGGGCGCCGATGATGAACGCCGGCCAGCTGATCGGCTCGGCGACCACCGCCGCCGGGACGGTGAACAGCGCCAGCAGCGGCAGCCCGGTGAGGGCCGCCCTGCGCAGCCGCGCGGCCAGCAGGTCGACGGTGATCGCGATCAGGCCGACGCCGCCGCAGGTGAGCAGGACGATTCCATCGTTGTCCGGCACGGGGGCGGCGAACCGCTGGATGTCGGCGAAGCCCGTCGCCAGCAGCTCGGCCAGTGCCAGGACCGACTCCTTCGTGGGCACCGCCCCCGCCCACGCCTCGTCGCCGGCGAACACCGAGGTCAGGTAGATCCAGAGCGCGAGCACCTGGGCGGGCGGCACCGGCCAGCCGGGCAGCCTGTAGTGGCCGGCCAGCACGCCGATCCCGGTCACGACCAGGATCGCGCCGAGGCTGCTCCAGAACCAGGCGCCGCCCTGGAAGAGGGGATAGAGCGCGATCGCGACCGCTCCCGTGGCCACGCCCGACGCGATGGGAAGTCTCATGTGTTGCCCCTGCTCGCCAAGGATCGCCCGCGCTGCGCGGCGTCCTGCCACACGCTCGCGACGGAGACGCCGGCGGCCAGCCGCACGACGCGCCAGCCCGTCCCCGCCAACACCGCCCGCGCCGCCTGGAAGTTCTCGTCCTCGCCGAGTTCGGGCTGCTCCCATCCGGCCACGTCCAGCATCACGGCCACGCCGGTCATGTTGCCGTGCCTGACCCTGGCCAGTTCCCGGGCCTGGTCGAGGTCCATCCTGCCGAGCACGGCCACGATCAGCCCGTCGCCGCCGCCCTGGCGCAGCGCGCCGACGCCGTACTCCAGCGACCGCGCCGGGCTGGTCTTCACCACGGCCAGGGTGTCCAGCAGCGACAGGCTCAGCCCGCTGTCGGTGAGGTGCTCGGCCCCCTGGTCGGTGACCAGGCGCAGGCCGAGACCCTCATGGGCCAGGTGCACGCCGATGGAGGCGGCGGCCGAGACCGCGGTCTCGAACGACGAACGCGGGCCCTCACCCCGGTGGGCGTACCGCCGCGTGTCCAGCAGCAGCGCACCTCTGCTCTGCCACTGCTGCTCCTCGCGCCGGACCATCAGCTCGCCGTGCCTGGCGGTCGAGCGCCAGTGCACCCGCCGCAGGTCGTCGCCCTGCCGGTACTCTCGCGGGGCGACGTCGTCGTCCCCCGCCGCCGCGACGCTTCTGGTACGGCTGTCACCGCCGCCGGTCCACTCGCCGGCCAGCCGGACGTGGGGCAGCGCCACCACCTGGGGCGTCACCATCAGCGTGTCGCTGATGGTGAACGACCTGGTCAGCTCGACCAGGCCGAAGGGGTCGCTGATCCGGATGGAGAGCGGGCCGATGGTGAAGCGGCCGCGCAGGTCGGAGCGGACCCGGTAGTCGATCTCCCGGATGCCCTGCGGCTCCACCCGGTCCAGCACGAACCTGGGCCGGGCGCCGAGGGCGTAGGGAACGGTGTCCTCGACCATCAGCAGACCGGTCGGCAGCCGGGTGACGTTCTCCAGCCGCAGCGTCACGGTGGCCTCGCTGCCCATCTCGGTCCTGGGCGGATCCAGACGCCGCGCGCAGCTCAGCCGGTAGCGGGTACGGGCGACCACCATGGCCGCCAGCAGCGGCAGCGAGACGATCAGCACGCCGATCCTGAGCAGGTCGTGCTCGCCGAGGAGGAAGGCGCACAGCAGCGCCGCGACGCCGGACGCGATGAAGGACCGGCCGCGGGCGGTGAGCGCCTTGAGGCCGGAGGTCACCGGGCCTGGGCCTCGGGAACGGGAACCCGGCGGACCAGGTCGGCGATCACCTGCTCGGGCGGGCGGCGCTGCCCCTGAGCCTCGATGCTGGGCAGCAGCCGGTGCGCCAGTACGGGGACGCACAGCTCCTGCAGGTCGTCGGGGATGACGTAGTCGCGGCCGGCGAGCGCCGCGTGCGCCCGCGCGGCCCTGACCAGTTGCAGGGTCGAGCGGGGAGAGGCGCCCAGCCTCAGGTCGGGGGACTGGCGGGTCGCGGTCACCAGGTCGATCGCGTACTTCTTGATCGGCTGGGAGACGTAGACCCCGCGCACCGCCGAGATCAGCGCCTGCACCTCTTCGGTGGTGGCCACCGGCTCCAGCTTGTCCAGCGGGGAGGCGGCGCCGTGCACGTCGAGCATCTCCAGCTCCGCGGAGGGCGCGGGGTAGCCCATCGCGATCCTGGCGGTGAACCGGTCGCGCTGAGCCTCGGGCAGGGGGTAGGTGCCCTCCATCTCGATCGGGTTCTGTGTCGCGATCACCATGAAGGGGGAGTCCAGCCGGTAGGTCGCGCCGTCGACCGTGACCTGGTGCTCCTCCATGCACTCCAGCAGCGCCGACTGGGTCTTCGGCGAGGCCCGGTTGATCTCGTCACCCACCACGATGTTGGCGAAGACCGGGCCCGGCTTGAACTCGAACTCCCTGGTCTGCTGGTTGTAGGCGCTCACCCCGGTGATGTCGCTCGGCAACAGGTCGGGGGTGAACTGCACGCGGCGCACCGGGCAGTCGATGGAGCGCGCCAAGGCCTTGGCGAGCATGGTCTTGCCGACTCCGGGCACATCCTCGATGAGCAGATGGCCCTCGGCGAGTAGTACGGTCAAGGTCAGGCGGATGACGTCACTTTTGCCTTCGATCACCGATTCGATCGACTGGCGGATCCGGTGCGCGGTGACAACAAGATCATCGAGCTGAGGTGAGACGTCATGAGTTACTGCCACCAGGCCTCCATGAGGATGCGGCGGTTGTGCGCCGGGGGTTGCCGTTGCGGAATCTTTGCGATCCCGTTACTCATTCTGTTTACGACCCTACGGCGCCACGCGTTCCGGCGGCGACCTTATGTGGTCATCAAGGATGATTTCGGGTGATCAGCCACAGTGTGTGCCATGATCGTCGCGTTTCTGTGCGAGTGACGTGTCGATCCTGTGACGGGCGCGGTGCTGTTTCACCTTCCACCATTCTTCACCGCCTTACAGTCCATTTCATGATCTTTGGACTATTCGGCAATCTTCCCGACACGCCCGTGACGTATGCCGGGCCGCTTACCCCCTCCACTCCGCACCACCCCATTTGAACTGGGGAAATGTCGGCGAAACCTGCCGTGAAGAGGCGCGGAATCAGTTGACGGTGGAGAGAAGTGGAGTATGGTGGTGCGCAGTGGAGGGCAAGGCCGCGACGCCTGGTTCTCCGCTGGGCACGGGAGGTGGAGCCGATGTTCCTCGGCACTCACCACCTGCGTCTCGATGAGAAGGGACGGCTGTTCCTGCCGGCGAAGTACCGTGAGGAGCTGGCGGAGGGTCTGGTGATCACCAAAGGCCAGGAGCGTTGCCTCTACGTCTTTCCCGTAGAGGAGTTCCAGCGCATAACCGAGGCTCTGCGCAACGCGCCGGTGACCGCCAAGGCGGTCCGTGACTACAGCCGTGTCCTTTTCGCCGGCGCATCCGACGAGGTCGCCGACAAACAGGGGCGGATCACCGTTCCGCAGGCTCTGCGCGAATACGCCGGCCTGCGCCGTGACTGCGCGGTCATCGGAGCCAACACCCGGCTGGAGATCTGGGACGAACACGCCTGGAGCGCCTATCTGGCCGACCAAGAGCAGGCTTTCGCCGATCTGTCGGAGGAGGTGCTGCCAGGGATTTTGTGACTCCACGGTCGACTCATCGGTAAAACGTCGTTCGGCGAGGTCTCCACCCGCAACCACCTGCCCGTCAGCTGATGCACCTTCCCCGGTGTCAGGTGACGGACGGATACGCGGGTGCGGATGGGGACCTGGCCGGACGGCCCCGGGGGTGGGGGCCAGTTTCAAGACACCGGTGAGCGTCCGCCGCGCGTCCGTGGGACGGGGCGGGAAATAAGGAGGGTTGCGCTTCATGCGCGCCGAAAACCACAGCCATGATCTCCAGGCGCCGGGGGGACACGTCCCCGTCATGCTCGACCGGGTGCTGGAGTTGCTCGCTCCGGCGCTGGCCCGCCCCGCCCCCGTGCTCGTCGACGCCAACCTCGGGCTCGGCGGCCATGCCGAGGCGCTGCTCGCCGCGCACCCCTCGCTCCATCTGATCGGGATCGACCGCGACCCCACCGCCATCGAGCGCTCCACGGCCAGGCTCGCGCCGTACTCGGACCGGATCACGCTGGTACGCGCGGTCTCCGACGAGCTCTCCGAGGTGCTGGCCGACGCCGGCCATCCCCGGGTCGACGCCGCCCTGTTCGACCTGGGGGTCTCCTCCCCGCAGCTGGACGAGGCCGAGCGCGGTTTCGCCTACTCCTACGACGCGCCGCTGGACATGCGGATGGACCGTGACGAGGAGCTCACGGCCGAGATCGTGGTCAACACCTACCCGGCCGCCGAACTGATCCGGATCCTGCGGGATTACGGAGAAGAACGATTCGCCCCGCGTGTCGCGCACCTAATCCTCAAGGAAAGGGCCAGGGAGGCCATAACGTCTACCAAGCGGCTTGCGGAGATCGTCCGGACGGCGATCCCCGCCGCTACCCGCAGGACCGGGGGCAACCCCGCTAAAAGGACTTTTCAGGCGTTGCGGATCGAGGTGAACGCGGAGTTGACGGCGCTGGAACGCGCGCTCCCAGCCGCGCTCGACGCATTGACGCTGGGCGGGCGCGTCGTCGTGCTCGCGTACCACTCCCTCGAGGACCGGCTGACAAAGCAGGTCATCACCGCGCGGACCAGGGACACCGGCCCTGTTGGCCTCCCTGTCCCGCTGCCGGCTCACCAGCCGCGGTTCGCGCTCCTGACGAGGGGAGCCGAGCTTCCGAGCGAAGAGGAGGTGGCCCGCAACCCGCGGGCGGCCTCTGCCCGGTGTCGGGCGGCAGAGAGGATCCGTGAGGCAGTTGACGAGGAGTGAGACAGACGTCCGACGTGCCGCGCCCGGTCGTGCCGCGCCCGGTCGCGGCGCGCGTCCCGTACGCGTCCCCCGTGCGATGCCGCAGGGGCGCCGCGGCGGCCCGGCCAGGCCCGTGCCCGTCTCCGGTCCGGCCGCCCCGGCTCAGGCGGCCCCCGCGGCCCGTCGCGCGCGGGCGCCGAGGGCTCCCTTCGTGCTGCTCGTGGTCGGGCTGCTCTGCGGCGGCCTGGTCAGTCTGCTGCTGCTGAACGCCGTGCTCGCCCAGGACTCCTTCAGGGCCAACGGACTGCGCAATGAGATCAATGGCCTGCGCATCGCGAAGGAGGGGAAGAAGAGCGCCATCATGGGGCTGGAGATGCCCGCCGCGGTCGCGAAGAACAACGAGTACCAGGGGCTTGGGCCCGACTGGGACACCGCGCGTGTCATCACCCCCGACAAACCCGCCAGCAGGGCCGCCAGTGACGGTCGGACGCCCGCAGGGCAGGAGCGAGTGCCGGGCACGGGCCAGTGAGAGAGAGCGGCGGACGGGGGCCCGGACAGGGTCGCGGCGGCTCCTCGGGTGGATCGGCGGGAAGCTCCGGCCGCCGGTCTCCCGGCGGCCCCGGCCGTACGGGCAGATCCGGCGGAGCCTCGGACGCCTCCGGCAGGCCGGGTTCCGAGGGCGCCGGGCCCTCGGGTGCTCCCGGCGTCCCCGACGGCCCCGGCGGGCCCGCCTCTTCGGGCAGGCCCCCGGCGTCCGGCAGATCCGGTCCGTCGAGATCGTCTGGTTCCTCTGGTTCCGGCCGTGCGGGTTCCGCCGGCCGGGCGCAGGGCGCCGACGGGCCGGGCAGGCCCGGTTCCTCGGGCAGGTCGTCCGGTTCCGGTCGCGCGGGCTCTTCGGGCAGACCGTCCACCACGGGCTCCGGCAGGGCGGGTTCTCCGTCCAGGGGACGGGGAGAGGAGAAGGCGTCCGGTACCGCCAGGGGGCGATCCTCCACCGAAGGCCCGGGTAAGGGCCAGGGGACGGGGCGGACCGGCAGGTCGGGCTCCGCCGCGAGGCCGTCCGCTTCGGGCGGCTCCGGCCGGGCGTCCACCTCAGGCGGTTCAGGCAGGACGGGCTCGCCCGGCCGGCCGGCGGCCTCGGAGGGCACCGGCAGACCTGGCAGATCCGACAAACCTGATAAATCCGACAGATCCGCCAAGCCCGCCAGGTCCGGCCCCCCGGCGAGGCCGCCGGCCGCGGGCACGTCCGGCGGCTCCGGCTCTCCGGGTCGGCAGGGTTCCACCGGCAGACAGGGTTCCACCGGCAGGCAGGGGGCCGGCGCGAGGCCGCCCGTCCCCGACCCGCCCGGCCGGGCGGGCGCACGTCCGGGCAGGGGTGCCTCCGGGGCTCCGGACGTCCCCTCGATACTCCGGACCACGAGCGGCTCCGGCAGGCCCGGTGGCCCCTCGGCGCCGCGCAGGCCCACCGGTTCCGAGACCGCGCGCGGACCAGCGCGGTCCGCACGACCCCAGGAGTCACCGGGCCCGCAGGGCCGGGCGCGGCCCGCGCCAGGACGCGGAACCGAGCGGCCGCAGGAGCAGGAGCACACACGCGCGATGGGACGCGGCGGCGGCAGGCCGCCGCGGCCTCCGGCGCGCCCGTCCGCGGTGCTGCGCCTGGGCAACCCCCGCAGGCGTATCGGCATCGGCCTGATGGCGATGACCTTCGTGCTGTCCATCTTCGCGGGGCGGCTCATCCAGCTTCAGGGCCTCGACTCGAAGGTCTACACCGCCGAGGCGGCCAAGCAGCGCGTACAGGGTGAGAAGCTGCCCGCGAGAAGGGGCTCGATCACCGACGTCAACGGACACGAGCTCGCGCTGACCCTGGAGGCGCGCGAGATCTTCGTCGACCCCTCGCAGGTCGTCGCCGCGCAGCGAGACCGGGTGGCCACGGCCCTGGCCAAGGAGCTGAACGAGCCCAAGGATCCGATCGCCGCCAAGCTGGCCGACGGCACCAGCCACTACGAGCAGATCGCCGCCGCCGTCGATCCCGCGCTCGCCCAGCGGATCATGGCGTACGAGTTCAAAGGCGTCGGCAGCAAGCACCGCTACCGGCGTGACTACCCGGGCGGCGACCTGGCGGGCAGCCTGCTGGGTTTCGTCGGCACCGACGGCACGGGACTGGCCGGGCTGGAGAACACCTACGACAAGCTGCTCGCGGGCCGAGACGGCGAGCAGATCATCGAGACGGGCGCCAGGGGGCAGCGCATCCCGATGACCCGCAGCACCCTGCGGGCGCCCATCGAGGGCAGGGACGTGCGGCTGACCATCGACCGCGACGTCCAGTGGGCCGCGCAGAAGGCGATCGGCGAGCAGGTCAAGGCCACCGGGTCGCGCACCGGCAGCGCCATCGTGATGGACGTGCAGACCGGTCAGGTGATCGCCATGGCGAACGCGCCGGAGCTCGACCTGAAGAACTGGAAGGACTCCCCGGTGGAGGACCGGGGCAACCGGTCGGTCACGGACGTGTTCGAGCCGGGCAGCACCAACAAGGTCATCACCGCCGCGGCGGCACTGGAGTCGGGGGCCGTGCGGCCGGACACCCTGTTCACCGTCCCCGACCAGATCAGGTGTGCCGACCGGGTGCTGAAGGACTCCCACCCACACGCCGTCGAGCGCCTGACCTTCTCGGGCGTCGTGGCGACCTCCAGCAATGTGGGCACGATCCTGGCCACCCAGAGGATCGGCGACGAGAAGCTCCACTCGATGCTCCAGCGCTTCGGTTTCGGCGCGAGGCCCGGCACCGGGCTGCCGGGGGAGGAGGCGGGGCTGCTGCCCGACTGGAAGGACTGGTCGGGCAGCCAGCGCTGCACGATCGCCTACGGCCAGGGCATCTCGGTGACCGCGCTCCAGACGGCGAGCGTCTACCAGACCATCGCCAACGGCGGGGTGCGCGTCACCCCGCAGATCGTGGCCGGCACGACCGGCGAGAACGGCGCGTTCACGCCGTCCGCGCCGGGTAAGCGGACCCGGGTGGTCAGTGAGCGTACGGCGCGGGAGATCGCCGCCATGCTGGAGGCCGCGGTGAGCGAGGAGGGCACCGGCAACCTCGCTGCGATCGACGGCTACCGGGTGGCGGGCAAGACGGGCACCGCGATGCGCTACGACACCAGCTGCCAGGGCTACTGCGGATACACCGCGACGTTCGTTGGCTTCGCTCCGGTGGACAAGCCCCGCCTGGTCGTCCTGGCGGTGCTCCAGGACCCCCAGCAGGGCCACTACGGTGGGGAGATCGCCGCCCCGGTCTTCAAGCAGCTGATGACGTTCGCGTTGAAGAGCGGAAAGATTCCCCCGACCGGAACCCGGCCCTCCCCGGTGCGGATACGCGCAGGGAGGTGACGAGTGAAGGTACGCTCTCGCCGTGCATCCCCCGTCGTCCATGCGACCCTCAACCAGTTCACCCCGTCCGCTCTCCGGGCTGGCGAGCCTCATCGGCGCGCCCTCGGGCACGTCACGAGCGCCGCTGGCCGCGGTGTCCGGGATCACCATCGACTCGCGCCAGGTGTGTCGTGGAGATCTCTACGTCGCGCTGCCGGGAGCCACCGCCCACGGGGCCGACTTCTCCGCGCAGGCCCTCGCCGCGGGTGCCGCCGCGATCCTGACCGATGAGGCGGGCAGGCAGGCCGCGGTCGCGACCGGCCTGCCCGTCCTCGTCGTGCCCAACCCACGCCGCCTGCTGGGGCAGGTCTCCGCCTGGGTGTACGGCAATCCCGCGGCGGACGTGATGGTCATCGGCGTCACCGGCACCAGTGGCAAGTCCACCACCACCTTCCTGCTGGAGGCCGGACTGCGGGCCGCGGGACACCGGCCGGGGCTGATCGGGGGCGTGGAGATCCACGTCGGTGAGCTGCGTTTCGCGCCGAAGCTCACCACGCCGGAGGCCAGCGACCTGCAGGGCCTGTTCGCCCTGATGCGTGAGCGGGGCGTCACCGCCGCGGCCATGGAGGTCTCCAGCCACGCGCTGGCGCTGGGCCGGGTCGACGAGGTGTTCTACGACGTGGCGCTGTTCACCAACCTGTCGCAGGACCACCTCGACTTCCACCGGGATCTCGACGACTACTTCGCGACGAAGGCCCGGCTGTTCACCCCCGAGATGAGCAGGGTGGGCGTCGTCAACATCGACGACGCCCACGGGCGGGAGCTCCTCGGCACCGCGAAGATCCCGATGACCACCTTCTCCGCCGAGGGCGCCGTGGAGGCCGACTGGCGGGCCGTGGACGTGCGGCTGGGGCCCGAGGGCAGCACCTTCAAGATCGTGGGCCCCGGCGGCGTCGAGGAGGCCGCGACGATCGCCCTGCCCGGTCCGTTCAACGTGGCCAACGCCCTGGGCGCCGTCGTCGCGCTGGTGGAGGCCGGTGTGCCGCTGCGAACCGCGGTGGCGGGCCTGGGTACGCTGGCAGGGGTTCCGGGCCGGATGGAGCGGGTTCCCGGCGGGGAGGACTTCCAGGCCATCGTCGACTACTCGCACAAGCCCGGTGCGGTCGAGTCCGTCCTGTGCTCGCTGCGCGAGGTCACCACGGGCAGGCTCATCGTGGTCCTCGGCTGCGGGGGCGATCGTGACCGTGGTAAACGCCCAATGATGGGAGAAGCCGCCGCAAGGCTGGCAGATGTGGCTATTCTCACCAGCGACAACCCCCGCTCCGAGGATCCCCTGCGGATCCTCGCGGAGATGATGGACGGAGTTCTCGGTGTGTCCCAGGACGGACGCGCACATGTGATCATTGAGCCTGATCGTGCCGCGGCCATCGACCTGGCCATCGGCCGGGCGGGTTTCGGCGACGTCGTCGTCGTGGCCGGCAAGGGTCACGAGCAGGGCCAGTACATCGGCGACCAGGTGCTTCCTTTCGATGACAGGCAGGTCGTGGCCGACGCGATCGTCAGGCGCCGGAACCGCACCGGGCGCCGAAGCACGTATGGAGAGTAGGGAAGACGCATCATGATCCCGTTGCCGCTGGCCAGAATCGCCGAGATCACCTCGGGGGCCCTCGCGGGCATGGCCGACCCACGCGCGGTGGTGCGCGGCCCGGTCGTCATCGACTCCCGCGCCGTCGAACCGGGGTCGCTGTTCGTCGCGATCAAGGGTGAACGGGTCGACGGGCACGACTTCGCCGCCCAGGCCGTCGAGGCCGGGGCGGTCGCCGTGCTGGCCTCCCGGCCGGTCGACGTCCCCGCCGTCATCGTCGGCGACACCGTGGCGGCCATGACCGGCCTGGCCACCGCCGTCTGCGCCGAACTGCCGGCCACCACGGTCATCGGCATCACCGGCTCGGCGGGCAAGACCACCACCAAGGACCTGCTGGCCAGGCTCACCGCCAGGATCGGTCCAACGGTCGCCCCCGTCGGGTCGTTCAACAACGAGATCGGCCACCCGCTGACCGTGCTGAAGGCCGATGAGAACACCCGCTACCTGGTGCTGGAGCTCAGCGCACGCGACGTCGGGCACATCGCCCACCTGGCCCGTATCGCCCCGCCGAGGATCGGCGTGGTCCTCAACGTCGGCACCGCCCACCTGGGCGTGTTCGGCGGCAAGGAGGAGATCGCCAGGGCCAAGGGCGAACTGGTCGAGGCGCTGCCCGCCGACGGCGTGGCCGTGCTCAACCTCGACGACCCGCTGGTGGCCGCCATGGCCGGGCGCACCGGCGCCCGCGTCACCTGGTACGGCCGGAGCGAGGACGCCGACGTACGGGCCGAGAACGTGACCGTCGACGAGCGGGGGCGCGCCTCCTTCACACTGCGCACCCCGTCCGGCGCCGCCCCGGTCGCCCTCCGCCTGTACGGTGAGCACGCGGTGGAGAACGCGCTGGCGGCCGCGGCGGCCGCCTACGAGCTCGGCCTGCCGGTCGCCACCATCGCCGAGGAGCTGTCGGAGGCCGAGCCCCGCAGCCGCTGGCGGATGGAGGTCACCGACCGCGAGGACGGGGTGACCGTGATCAACGACGCCTACAACGCCAACCCCGACTCCATGCGCGCCGCCTTCGGCGCCCTGGACGCGCTCGCGGGCGGTCGCCGCCGCTTCGCGGTCATCGCCGCCCTGCGCGAGCTGGGCGAGGAGGGGCCCGCGCTCAACGAGGAACTGGGCCGGCTGGCCGGGGGCGCGGGTCTGGCCGCTCTGTTCGTCGTCGGCCCCGACGCCGACCCGATCCTGGCCGGGGCGGAGGCCGCCGTACGGGAGGCGGCGAGCCGCGTGCCCGCGGCGCACGCGGAGGCCCCGCGCGAGGTGGACGGCCCGCCGGGGGCGGGAGAGCCGCCGGGCACCGGTCCGGCGGCACGTCTCTCGCCCGTCACCTCCTTCGGCGACGCCCCGGAAACCGGGATCCAGGGCGCCACCCGGGTCTCGCACGCCGCCGACGCGGCACAGGCGGGCGCGGAGCTGTCGGCACTGCTGGCCCCCGGTGACGTCGTGCTCGTCAAGGGACCGCGCGCCGCGGGTCTTGAGCGGGTGGCCGCGGCGCTGCTCGGAGGTGATCGCCGATGAGGGAGATCCTCGTCGCGGCGGCGATCAGCCTGCTGCTGTCCATGCTGGGCACGCCGCTGGCGATCCGCCTGTTCTCCCGGCGCGGCTACGGGCAGAGCATCAGGGAGGAGGGACCCTCCGGCCACCACGACAAACGCGGCACCCCCACCATGGGCGGCACCGTGATCGTGATCGCCGCGCTGGTCGGCTTCGCCTGCGCCCACCTCTACAGCTTCACACCGCCCACGGTCTCCGCGGTCCTGGTGCTGTTCCTGATGACGGGCCTGGGCGCGGTCGGCTTCCTGGACGACTTCATCAAGATCTACAAGCAGCGCAGCCTGGGCCTGCGCAGCGGTGCCAAGGCGCTGGGCCAGCTCATCGTCGGCGCGGTCTTCGCGATCCTGGTGACCCGTTTCCCCAACGCCTACCTGATCACCCCGGCCGAGACGCGCCTGTCGTTCCTGAGGGACTTCGGCCCCTCCATCGGGCTCATCGGGTTCATCATCTGGGTGCTGATCATGATCGTGGGCTTCTCCAACGCGGTGAACCTCACCGACGGTCTCGACGGCCTGGCCAGCGGTGCCACCGGCGTGGTGCTGGCCTCGTACGTGCTGATCGGCAACTGGCAGCTGCGCAACAGCTGCACCACCCAGCTCGGGCCCAACTGCTACTGGGTCCGCGACCCGCTGGACCTGGCCGTGGTCGCCGCGGCGGTGCTCGGCGCGCTGGTCGGCTTCCTGTGGTGGAACGCCCCGCCGGCGAAGATCTTCATGGGTGACACCGGCTCGCTGGCCCTGGGCGGCGTGCTCGCCGGACTGGCCATCACCACCAGGACCCA
The DNA here is from genome assembly GCF_040675205.1 of Streptosporangium sp. NPDC049644. Classification (NCBI taxonomy): domain Bacteria; kingdom Bacillati; phylum Actinomycetota; class Actinomycetes; order Streptosporangiales; family Streptosporangiaceae; genus Streptosporangium; species Streptosporangium sp. NPDC049644. Next base: position 38,531 of record NZ_JBFAOJ010000071.1, read on the forward strand.
GCTCCTGCTGATCATCCTCGCCGGGATGTGCGTGCTCATCACCATGTCGGTGATCATCCAGGTCGGCTCCTTCAAGATGACCGGTAAACGGGTCTTCAGGATGGCCCCGCTCCAGCACCACTTCGAGCTGAAGGGCTGGGCCGAGACCACCATCGTGGTCCGCTTCTGGCTGATCGCCGCCCTGTGCGCGGCCGCCGGGCTGGGGATCTTCTACGTGGAATGGATGCCCAGGCTGTGAGTGGGAAAGGCCATGTGATCTGCGTCGCCGGACTGGGGGTCTCGGGCACGGCCGTGGCCCGCACGATGGCCGCGAGGGGCGAGAAGGTGGTCGTCCTGGAGGGCAGGGACGACGAGCGGGCCAGGGCGCTCGCGGGCGAGCTCGCCGAGCTCGGTGTCGAGGTCCGCTTCGGTGAGTCCGCGGAGCCCCCGGCGGGCACCTCGCTGATCGTCACCACGGGCTGGCCGCCGCACCACCCGCTGCTCGCCGCCGCCGCGGCGGCGGGGATCGAGGTGATCGGCGAGGTCGAGCTGGCCTGGCGGCTCCGCCCGGGCGGAGCCGCTCCCTGGCTGGCGCTGACCGGCACCAACGGCAAGACCACCGTGGTCCGGATGCTCACCTCGATGCTCCTGGCCGCCGGGCATCGGGCGCTCGCCGTCGGCAACGTCGGCACCCCGGTGGTGGAGGCGGTCGCCGGAGCCGGCGACGTGCTGGCGGTGGAGCTGTCCAGCTTCCAGCTGCACCGCTCGCCCAGCATCGCCCCGTACGCGGCCGCGGTGCTCAACGTGGCTCCGGACCACCTCGACTGGCACGGCTCCATGGAGGAGTACGCCCGGGTCAAGGGGGAGATCTTCGCCAGGGCCGGGACCGTCGTGTACAACGCCGACGACGAGTGGGCGACCCGTCTCGCCGCGCCGTACGAGAGCGCGGCGGCACGCAGCGTGGGCTTCACCCTCGGCGTGCCCGCTCCGGGCCAGCTCGGCGTGGTCGAGGACCTGCTGGTGGACCGGGCGTTCGTGGCCGACCCCGCGAGTAACGCGGAGGAGCTCGCCTCGTTCGACGACGTCCGCCCGTTCGCGCCGCACAACGTGGCCAACGCGCTCGCCGCCGCGGCGCTGGCCAGGGCCTACGGGGTGAGCGCCGCCGCGGTGCGCGAGGGCCTGCTGGCCTTCGTGCCCGACCCCCACCGGATCGCGCACGTGGCCAGGGTTGCCGAGGTCGACTACGTGGACGATTCCAAGGCCACCAACCCGCACGCCGCCGCCGCCTCGCTGGCCGCCTACCCGTCGATCGTCTGGGTGGCGGGCGGGCTGCTCAAGGGCGCGGACGTCGGCGAGCTGGTACGCCGCGCCGCGCCCCGCCTGCGCGGCGCGGTCCTGCTGGGCGCCGACCGCGAACGAATTCGCGAGGCTCTGGCGCGACACGCCGGGAATGTTCCGGTGGTGGAGGTGGCCGGGCAAGACACTGGGGTCATGGACCGTGTCGTCACCGAAGCAGCCAGGCTCGCCACCCCCGGAGACACCGTGCTGCTGGCCCCGGCCGGCGCCTCCTGGGACATGTTCTCCGGTTATCCCGCCCGGGGGGAGGCGTTCGCCCGAGCCGTGCACCGTCTCGCCGCAGGGCACGACGGGGGACGGGCGTGAGCGCGACGGCGCAGGAGGGCGCCCCCCGGGGCCAGGACGGCTTCCGCGAGCACCTGCTCGCCTTCCGCGAGCTGCTCAACCGGCCGTTGACCTCGTACTACCTGATCCTGGGGTGCAGCGCCCTGCTACTGGTGCTCGGCCTGATGATGGTGCTGTCGGCGTCCAGCATTGAGGCGCTGCAGGAGATGGGCGATCCCTTCTACTGGTTCTTCAAGCAGTCGATCTCGGCCGCGATCGGTCTCCCGCTGATGTGGGTCTGCGCCCAGCTGCCCCCCCGGTTCTTCAGGCTCGCCGGCTACCCGCTGATGGCGCTGTCGATCCTCGGGCTGGTGCTGGTGCTGTTCGTCGGCACCTCCCAGCTCGGCGCCCAGCGCTGGATCGACCTCGGACCCATCTACCTGCAGCCGTCCGAGCCCGCCAAGCTCGGGCTGATCCTCTGGGGTGCCGACCTGCTGGCCCGCAGGGCGCGCAACGGCCTGATCGAATGGCGCAGCCTGTTCATCCCGCTGATGCCGGGCACCGCCATCCTGGCCGTCATGGTCATGCTGGGAAGCGACCTCGGCACCACGCTGGTGCTGATGATGATCTTCCTGTCGCTGCTCTGGGTGGTGGGCGCGCCGCTGAGGCTGTTCGGCGGGATCCTCGCGGTGGCGGTGCTCGCGACCATCGTCATGATCAGCACCGAGGGCTACCGCTCGGACCGGATCACGGGCTGGCTCGACCCGTGGGGCAACGCCCAGGGGTCCGGCTTCCAGGCCGTGCAGGGACAGATCGCGATGGGCAGCGGCGGCTGGTTCGGGCTGGGCCTGGGATCCAGCAGGCAGAAGTGGAGCTGGATCCCGCACGCGGAGAGCGACTTCATCTTCTCCATCCTCGGTGAGGAGCTCGGGCTGATGGGCACGCTCGTCGTGGTGGCCCTGTTCGGGCTGCTGGGCTACGCGGGGCTGCGGGTGGCCACCCGGGTGAAGGACCCGTTCGTCCGGCTCGCCTCCGCCGCCGCGGTCGCCTGGATCGCCGGTCAGGCGATCGTCAACATCGGCGCCGTCATCGGTGTGCTGCCCATCACCGGTATCCCGTTGCCGCTGGTCTCCTACGGTGGGTCGGCCCTGCTGCCCACCCTGGCCACCCTCGGCATGCTCCTGTCGTTCGCCAAGCACGAGCCCGGCGCCCGCGAGGCTCTCGCGGCCCATGGCCCCGGACCGGTGGCGCGGGGCCTAAGCTGGCTTGGCCTGGGTGGTCCGGCCAGGAAACGACGGCCGGGCCGTGGAAGACGATAAGCGAAAGGACCGACATGAGGGTGGTCCTCGCCGGCGGCGGGACGGCTGGTCATATCGAACCGGCGCTGGCTCTGGCCGACGCGCTGCGCCAACTCGACCCCAACATCGGGATCACCTGCCTCGGCACGGAGCGAGGTCTGGAGACCAGGCTGGTCCCGGCCAGGGGGTATGAACTGCAACTGGTGCCCGCGGTGCCGCTGCCCCGGACACTGACGCCCCAGTTGCTGAGCGTGCCGGGCCGCCTGGCGGGCGCCATCAACGCGGCCGCCGCCGTCATGGACCGGGTCCAGGCCGACGTCCTGGTCGGCTTCGGCGGCTACGTGGCGACCCCCGCCTACCTGGCGGCGCGGCGGCGCGGCGTGCCGATCGTGGTCCACGAGGCCAACCCGCGCCCCGGCCTGGCCAACCGGCTGGGCGCGCGCCTCACCGACCACGTGTTCACCGGCCACCCGGACACGCCGCTGAACCAGGCCGAGTACATCGGCATCCCGCTGCGCCGTGAGATCGTCAACCTCGACCGGCTGTCCATGGGCGACAAGGCCAGGGCCTGGTTCGGCCTGGAGGCCGACCTGCCCACGCTGCTGGTCACCGGCGGCTCCCAGGGGGCCCGCTCGCTCAACCAGGCGGCCCTGGCCGCCGCCCCCGCGCTGCGCCGGGCCGGAGTACAGGTGCTGCACGTCATCGGCCCGAAGAACACGCTGGAGGAGGAACCGCCGCCCGGCGACCCGCAGTACGTCGTACTGCAGTACGTCGACCGGATGGACCTGGCCTACGCCGCCGCCGACTTCGCCCTGTGCCGCAGCGGTGCGATGACCTGCGCCGAGCTGACGGCGGTGGGCCTGCCGGCCGCGTACATCCCGCTGCCGCACGGCAACGGCGAGCAGCGGCTCAACGCCACGCCGATCGTGCGGGGCGGCGGTGGCCTGATGATCGATGACGCCGAGTTGTCAGCGGAGTGGATCATTCAGAACGTGCTGCCCCTCCTGTCCGACCCCGAACGCGTGGTCACCATGTCCGAGGCGGCGTCTCGGATGGGCAGGAAGGACGCCGACGTGACACTGGCGCGCAGGGTGCTGCAGATCGCGGTGCGGGGGAGAGGCTGAGTGGGCGCGGAGCGGATCCGACGCGGTGAGCGCGGGGCTGCCCGTGCCCATCTCCGGCGAGAGGGCCGGGCGGGACGAGAGCGTCCGTGCGGCGAACGAGGAGGGGTGAGCGGCCGATGAGCCTGGTCAAGCTGGTGGATCCGGTTGCGGCCGGAGACCTGGGACGGGTCCACTTCATCGGGATCGGCGGTTCTGGGATGTCCGGAATCGCGCGCATCCTAGTCAAACGGGGCGTGCAGGTCTCCGGCAGCGACGCGCGGGGGTCGGACATCGCGGCCGAGCTGCGGGAGCTGGGGGCCAGGGTGCACATCGGCCACGCCGCCTCGCACATCAAGCAGGTCGACACGGTCGTGGTCTCCACCGCGATCCGCGACTCCAACCCCGAGCTGGGTGAGGCGCTCCGCCAGGGCCTGCGGGTCATCCCCAGGGCCGCCGCGCTCGCCTCCGTCATGGCGGGCAGGACCGGCGTCGCGCTGGCCGGCACCCACGGCAAGACCACCACGACCTCGATGCTCACCGTGGCGCTGCAGAAGTGCGGCGCCGACCCCTCGTATTGTGTGGGCGGGCAGCTGGTGACGACGGGGCTGGGCGCCGACGAGGGCTCGGGCGAGGTGTTCGTCGCCGAGGCCGACGAGAGCGACGGCTCCTTCCTCATGCTGGCCCCCGACATCGCCGTGGTGACCAACGTCGAGCCGGACCATCTGGACAACTACGGTGATCCGCGCGCGGTTCACGATAGCTTCGCCCGGTTCGTGGAGCGCGTCGCCGGCACCATGGTCATCTGCGCCGACGATCCCGGCTCCGCCGCGCTGGTCCCGATCGCCCGCGCCCGCGGCCTGAAGGTGATCACGTACGGTGAGGCGGAGGACGCCGACCTGCGGGTGGGCGAGGTCTCTCCCGAGGGGCTGGGCATCACCTTCACGGTCCACGGGCACGGGGAGGTCAGGCTCGCGGTCCCGGGCCGTCACAACGCGCTCAACGCGGCCGCGGTCATCGCGGTGGCGGGGGAGCTGGGCGTCTCCTTCGGTGAGATCCGTGACGGTCTGGCGGCCTTCACCGGTGCCAAGCGCCGTTTCGAGGCCAAGGGTGAGGCGGGCGGGGTGGCGGTCTTCGACAGCTACGCCCACCACCCGACCGAGCTGGCCGCCGACCTGCGCGCGGCGCGGGACGTGGTGGCGTCCTTCTCGGGAGACGGCAGGGTCATCGCGGTCTTCCAGCCGCACCTGTACTCGCGCACCAGGTTCTTCGCCGACGAGTTCGGCATCGCGCTCGGGCTGGCCGACGAGGCCGTCGTCCTGGACGTCTACGGCGCCCGCGAGGATCCCGAGCCCGGCGTGTCGGGGGCGCTGGTGGCGGACAAGGTGCCGCTGCCCGCGGAGCGGGTGGCCTACGCCCCCCAGCGGGACGGCGTGCCCGCCCTGGTCGCGAGCCTGGCCAGGCCGGGGGACATCGTCCTGACCATGGGCGCGGGCGACGTGACCGAGCTGGGTCCCAGGATCGTGGCGGAGCTGGCCGCGCGGTGACCCATGCCAGCGGGCGCGGGTCGCCGGAGGGGGAGTGGCATTGAACGGCGTGTGGCGGTCGGCCTTCCTGGCCCTGCTCACCGCGGGGGTGGTGGGCATCGCCGCGTGGCTGGTGTTCTTCTCCCCGGTGCTCGGGGTCCGGGAGATCCAGGTGGTGGGCAACGCGGGCCTGTCCACCGAGGAGATCCGGCGGGCGGCACAGGTGGCCGGCGGCAAGCCCCTCGCCACGGTCGACCTGGCCGAGGTGGAGGACCGGATCGGCAGGATCACCCAGATCGAGTCGGTGACGGTCAGCCGCGCCTGGCCGGGGACCCTGCGGGTGAAGGTCGTGGAGCGCAGGCCGGTGGCGGTGGTGCCGGTCGGCGACAGGTCGGCGCTGATGGACCGGCACGGGATGGTCACCGAGGTCAAGGACGTCGCGCCGCCGGCACTGCCGGTGCTGCGGGTGGACCGGCCGGGGCCGGGCGACCCGGCGACCGCGGCGGCGCTCACGGTCATCGCCGCGCTGCCGGAGAATCTGGCCCGCCGGGTCGCGGAGGTGCTCGCACCGTCGGCCGAGACGGTCTCGCTGCGGCTGAAGGACGGCCGCGCGATCGTGTGGGGCGGCGGCGACCGTCCCGCGGACAAGGCGCGGATCCTTGTTACGCTGCTCAGACGTCCGGCCGACACCTATGACGTCAGTTCGCCTGACGTCGTGACGGTTAAGTGATCTCATCGGACGGCGGGCGTTGCCGGAAAAGGACGGCCCGCGACACGCTGGACGTGCTTGCGGCGCGGTTAGTTGACCCGCCAGGAGCGTAACTCCTACTGTCCGTATCACTCCTCAGGTTGACATAAAGCTAAATCTCAACTTGAGGGTGAGGGTTTTGGAAACGACGGCACGGGCCCCGTGCCGCATGAAATTGCAAGTCAACGAGCGGAAAGGCCCCTCGTCGTGGCAGCACCGCAGAACTACCTCGCGGTCATCAAGGTTGTAGGAATCGGCGGAGGCGGAGTCAACGCCGTCAACCGGATGATCGAGGAGGGACTCAAGGGCGTCGAGTTCATCGCCATCAATACCGACGCCCAGGCGCTGCTGATGAGTGACGCCGACGTCAAGCTCGACGTCGGGCGCGAGCTCACTCGCGGCCTCGGCGCGGGAGCCAATCCCGAAGTCGGGCGCAAGGCGGCCGAGGACCACCGTGAGGAGATCGAAGAGGTCCTCAAGGGCGCCGACATGGTTTTCGTCACGGCCGGTGAGGGCGGCGGCACGGGCACCGGAGGCGCCCCGGTGGTGGCCAACATCGCCCGCACCCTGGGCGCGCTGACCATCGGTGTGGTGACCCGGCCCTTCAGCTTCGAGGGGCGGCGCAGGGCGATGCAGGCCGACGCCGGCATCGAGACCCTCCGCGAGGAGGTCGACACCCTGATCGTGATCCCGAACGACCGGCTGCTGTCGATCTCCGACCGGCAGGTGAGCGTGCTGGACGCCTTCAAGGCGGCGGACCAGGTGCTGCTCTCCGGTGTCCAGGGCATCACCGACCTGATCACCACGCCCGGACTGATCAACCTCGACTTCGCCGATGTGAAGTCGGTCATGTCCGGTGCCGGCTCGGCCCTGATGGGCATCGGCCACGCGCGCGGCGACGACCGTTCGGTCGCGGCGGCCGAGATGGCCGTGTCCAGCCCGCTGCTGGAGGCCAGCATCGACGGTGCGCACGGCGTGCTGCTCTCGATCGCCGGCGGCTCCGACCTCGGCCTGTTCGAGATCAACGAGGCGGCCCAGCTCGTCTCCACCGCCGCGGCACCGGACGCCAACATCATCTTCGGTACGGTCATCGACGACGCCCTCGGCGACGAGGTGCGCGTCACCGTGATCGCGGCAGGCTTCGACGAGCCCGCTCCCGAGCCCAAGCAACTCCCGCAGCCGGCGTCCCGCCCGCAGCCCGCCTCGCGTCCCGCCCCGCCCTCGGCTGCCGCCCCGGTCCGCCCGCTGGCGCCCACGGTCAAGGCGGAGCCCCGCCCCGAGCCCCGTCCGGAGCCCAGGGTGGAGCACACGCCGCCCTCGCCGGTGCGGCAGGTCGTCACCCCGCCGGCGGAGCCGACGCCTCCGCCCCAGCAGATCCACCCGGTGCAGCCGGTGGAGCACGCCGAGCCGCACCGCGTGGAGGAGCCGCACTCCCCTCCGCTGTCGATCCCGCGTCCGACCCCCGAGCCCTCGCAGCCGACGCCGATCTCCGCGCGGGTCACCGACCCCGCCCGGCGGCGCCCGGTGATCTTCGAGGAGCAGGAAGAGGAACTGGACGTTCCCGACTTCCTGAAGTGACATCGCTCACGGTGGGGGCGGGTGAAGAGCCCCCCGGCCGTGCCGGGAAGAATGGGCTCCGCCGGTTTGTCAGTGTCCGAGCGGCGGAGATGTGACGGAAACAACACGACGAGATGAGATCGCGGCCGGGCTGGCCCGGGTCGAGGCGGAGATCGCCGAAGCCTGCCGGGCCGCCGGCCGCAGTCGCGAGGAGCTGACGCTCATCGCGGTGAGCAAGACCTACCCCGCCTCCGACGTGCGGCTGCTGGCCGGACTCGGGATCACCGACGTCGGGGAGAACCGCGACCAGGAGGCCTCGGTCAAGGCGCGCGAATGCGCCGACCTCGGCCTGCGGTGGCACTTCGTCGGCCAGTTGCAGACCAACAAGGTCCGCTCGGTGGTCGGCTACGCGGACGTCGTCCACTCGGTCGACCGCCCCCGGCTGGTCACCGCCCTCAGCAGGGAGGCGCTCGGGGCGGGACGCCGGATCACCTGCCTGGTACAGGTCGCGCTCGACGGTGACCCCGCCAGGGGCGGGGTGGTGCCGCAGCAGGCCGAGGCGCTGGCGGACGCCGTCGCCGGAGCGCCGGGGCTTGAGCTGGGCGGGGTGATGGCGGTCGCGCCGCTGGAGGAGGAACCGGGCAGGGCGTTCGCGAGGCTGAGGAAGATCGCGCGGTCCGTCCAGGACGCCCACCCGGGCGCGGGCGTCATCTCGGCGGGGATGAGCGGGGATATGTCCCAGGCCATTGCCAACGGTGCGACACACCTGCGTGTTGGTACGGCGTTGCTCGGTCGCAGGAAGCCCTTCGTCAGGTAATGTCCCTTCAAGTGGACCTTGGCGTCCGCGTACCCGGACAGCGGTCGAACGGTGGTGAGCTCAGGGCGGTCGGGCTGGCCCCTCGGGCACATCGAAGTAAGACGGAGGAAGAAGTAGCGATGGCCGGCGCGATGCGCAAGATGGCGGTCTACCTCGGTCTTGTTGAGGACGACCGCTACGAGAGATACGACAGCTACCCCGACGACGAGTACGAGGAGTTCGACGACACGCGCCGGGAGGGCGACGAGCGCCCTGGCACGGTCCACGACCTGTCGGACGACACCGACCCGGGTGTGCCCGCTCCGCGGCCCACGACGGCCGTCCTGGAGCGCCGTACGACCGATCTGGCGCGCATCACCACCCTTCATCCCCGCACGTACAACGAGGCGCGGACCATCGGCGAGCACTTCCGTGACGGCACCCCGGTCATCATGAATCTGACCGAGATGGTTGACAGTGACGCAAAGCGGCTCGTTGATTTCGCGGCAGGTCTCGTCTTTGGCCTACATGGCAGCATTGAACGTGTTACCAACAAGGTGTTCCTGTTGTCCCCAGCCAATGTCGAGGTGACCGCCGAGGACAAGGCTCGAATCGCGGAACGCGGATTCTTCAACCAGAGCTAGAGTTCCACCATGAACAGTGACCGGCCCGACAGGTCCCGATGGGACGAAGGACGGCAGAGCGGAGTGGAGGCGAGGACGGACCGTGGGGATCGTTAGCGGGATCTTGGTCTTCGTCCTGTCCATCTACCTCGTTCTGCTGATCGGCAGAATGATCTTTGAGACGGTGCAGGCGTTCGCACGTCAGTGGCGCCCCACCGGCATCGTCCTGGTGCTGGCGGAAGCCGTATACACGGTGACCGACCCGCCTCTCAAGTTCCTCCGCCGTTTCATTCCACCACTCCGGTTGGGTACGGTGGCCTTTGACCTAAGCTTCACAGTGCTGTTCATTGTGGTCTTGGTCTTGATCCAACTCGTGTCCGCGCTTCGTTGATCGGGTACCGTCCCCCCGGACAGACTCCAAGCGCGCCAAGGAGACCGAAATGCCGCTGACTCCCGCCGATGTGCGGAACAAGCAATTCAGTACGACCCGCCTTCGGCCGGGTTACGACGAGGAAGAGGTAGATGCCTTCCTCGATGAGGTCGAGTCCGAGTTGGACCGTCTCATTCAGGAGAACGAGGAGCTCCGCGCCAAGCTGGCGGAGTGCCTGCGGGGCAAGGTCCCCGGCGGGATGGGCATGGCCATGGCGCCCGCCCCCATCGCCGAGCCCAAGCCCGAGATGATGATGCAGCAGCCGGAGCCGATGCGCGCTCCCGAGCCGGTGCAGCATCAGCAGCCCGTTCCCGTCGGAATGGGAATGCCTCCGGCCGAGGACAACATGGACACCGCGGCCCGGGTGCTCGCCCTCGCGCAGCAGACCGCGGACCAGGCCATCGCCGACGCCCGCCGGGAGGCGGACGAGACGGTGACCCGGGCGCGCCGCGAGGCCGACGACATCCTCGGCAAGGCACGTCGCCAGGCCGAGCAGGTCATCGGTGACGCACGTGCCCGAGCCGAGACGCTGGAGCGCGACGCGCAGGAGCGGCACCGCCAGGCCATGGGCTCGCTGGTGCAGACCCGCGACGAGCTCGAGCGCAAGGTCGAGGAGCTTCGCAGCTTCGAGCGCGAGTACCGTAGTCGCCTGAAGCTGTATCTGGAGAACCAGCTGGCCGAACTCAACGTGGCTGCCGAGGGCAGCGGCGGGTTCCCGATCGTGAGCGGGCCTCCGGCCATGTCCCACGCGGTGGCCCCGGGTGGTCAGCCGACGCTCCAGGGCGCGCCCAACCCGTTCGGCGGCGACCCGTCGCAGCATTCGGGCGCCTTCCAGGGCGTTGACGGTCCTCACAACGACCGCCGCTAAGGTGTCGGGTCACCCCCTTTGACCCGCATCCGGGAGTCTTTCTGTGATCCTTATCAGCGCCGGTTTGGTACTCACGGCCATCGTCCTGCTCATCGTGGGGATCGTGCTGGCCAAGCCGTTTCTGGTCATGTGGTCGATCGCGGTCAGCGTGCTGTCCGCCGTCTTCCTGGTGATCGGGGCGTTGTTGCGGCGCCACGAGCTGTTCCCCGGCGGGCAGGCCGGGGCCGCTCAGCCCCTTCCCGAGAAGGGACCGATGCCGGCCGGGCCCGTCCCCGTGCCGCACGGTGTGCCGAACCAGCCTCCCGTGCCACCGCACATGATGGCGCAGCACGGGATGCGACAGCAGATGCCCGTGGCCCCTACCCAGCCGCGACGAGGCCCGGTGGCCGGGCCGGCCACCGCCACCGCCGCGAGACGGGGTGCCCTGGACGCCGAGGCGATCGTGCTGGTCATCCCCGGCCGCAAGCGCTATCACGTCGCGGGGTGCCGCCAGCTGGCCGGCAGGGATCATGAGGAACTCACCCACGAGGAGGCTCGTGAGGAGGGCTTCACGCCCTGTACCAGCTGCCTGCCGGAACCCGCCGCCGGAAGCAGGCCGTACCAGGCCCCGCCCGGGGGACGGGAGCCCGCCGAGCCCCTGAGCGCCTCCCCGGAGTCCGGCCCCGCAGGCGGCGCCGGCGAGCCCGGCCCGCACGAGGCCACCGCCAGGTTCACCGCCCCGTACCGTCCCGCACGGCCCGTGGCCCCCGCCGGAGGGCAGCAGGCCCCCGGAGCGCGGCCCGAGCCCCAGCCAAGGCCGGAGCCCGCCCCCAGGCGAGAGAGCGCCGTCTCCCGGCAGGAGCCCCCGCAGGAGCCCGTCGTCCCGGTCGCCCGGCCCTACATTCAGTCCTCCGAGCCGCAGGTACGGCCCCAGGAGCCCGTGAGCCCCCCGCTCCGCGCGGCGGAGTCCCCGACCCCCTCGGTGCCGATCCGGCTGCCGAAGGTCCCCGAGATCCCGCACGCCGACTCCGAGGCCACCAGCTGGTTCAGTCGCGACATGGTCGCCCAGGCGTCCAGGCCGGAGGCCCCGGCGGCTCCGGCCAGGCCCGAGCACGAGCCTGTCAAGCCCGAGACGGCCGAGCCCGCCGGGCCAGGAGCGGCCGTGGGTGGCGCCTCCGCGAGCCGGGGAGAGGCGCCGGAGAGCGCCAAGCCGGAAACCGGCGAGGCCGAGCGCACCGGCTCCGAGGCCGGCGAGCCCGAGCCCACCGTGTCCGAGGTCACGACGTCCGAGGTCACGAGGTCCGAGGTCACGAGGTCCGAGGTCACGACGTCTGAGCCGGCCGCGTCTGAGCCGGCCGCGTCCGGGGCCGCCAAGGCCGGGGCACAGGCGGAGGCCGAGGCCGGGCCTTCGGCGCCCGGGGCCCGCCCGGGGGCCGAGACCGCCGGGCGGGACTCCGCCCCGTCGGAGCCGTCCTCCTCGGGCACGTCCGGGGCCGCCGGCTCAGGCTCCTCCGCGGAGCCTGAGCGGTCCGCGGAACCGGCGCCCCGGGAGGAGCCGGGTGCCGGGCAGGCCACCGACGGCACCACACCTGAGCCGGTGGAGCCGGCCGAGGCCGCACCCGGGCGCGCCGGGCAGGTAGCGGCCGACTCCACCCCGGCGGAGCCCGCGGCCGCCCCCTCTGCCGAGGACCACGACGCCGGCGATGCCCCCGGGGCCGGGAAGCGGCCGGCGGGCGATGGGACCGTCATGGTCATCATCGGCACCCGTCGCTTTCACGACCCCGCCTGCCCTCTGATCAAGGGCGCGGGCGACAGCGGCACCGAGGTCGTCTCCCTGGTCGAGGCCGAGGGGGCCGGCCTGGTCCACTGCTCGATCTGCCTGAGCGACCACCGGGACCAGAGCTGACCCCCGGCGTGACCACCGCCCGCCTGGCGCACCGTTCACCACGAGGAGGCGGGCCGGTGCCCGCGGCTCCCATGCGGTGACGGCCCTCTCCGGATCGCGGCGGGCGCCGGGCACCACCTGAGGCGCCGGGTCCGCCGCGCTCCGGACCCCTGTCGCACCGGCCCCGGTGTGAACCGGAGCGGCGGGGGGGCCCCCGGGGGCCGCGCGGGCCCCGGCCCCCCGCCGCGCCCCCCCCCA